>JBAXWR010000139.1:0-18930 GCA_037128295.1 Mariniphaga sp. | reverse complement strand
CCACGACCGTATTTTCAGCATCCATATCAAAGACAAGACAGGGCCAAAAACAGAACCCGCAAACCTCAATCAGGTTTGGGGACAAGGTCAAATGCCATTGGCAGAAGTTCTGTTGTACATTAAAAAGAAGAAGTATCCTATTTATTGCGACATCGAACTGGAATACGATATCAAACCATGGTCGAATGCCGTAAAAGAGGTGAAGACCTGTGTTGAATATGCCAGACAGATCCTAATATAAAAAGCAAAGACCCTTATGAAAAACTCTCTTTCAAAAACCAATTCATAAGGGTTTCTCTTTTCAAAATTGTGAAGGAAATGAAGATAGGCGAAGATACAAAGGCACTGGTACCAACGCGTATAATTAACAAGTTGGTTTCCAAATAATTAATAATTAAATTAACACATGAAAGAAAAATCAAACAGTGGAATGAGCAGGCGCGACTTTATGGGCACGTCGGCAATGGGATTGACAGCATTTACGATTCTTCCCAGCTTCACAATTGACGGTGTACATATTGCACCAAGCGACCGCGTGGTCATGGGAGTAATCGGACTTGGCCAGCAGGCATTGTCCGATTTCGCAGGATTCAGTAGTGTACCCGGAGTACAATATGCTGCATGTTGCGATGTGGACCAGATTAAACAACAAAGGTTCAAGAAAAAGGTTGAAGCCTGGCAAACCAGCAAGTCACAGCCCCCACGTTGCGACATGTACGAACAATATGAACAACTTCTTGAAAGAAAGGACATTGATGCAGTTGAAGTTGCAACTCCCGACCATTGGCATGCCCTCTGTACCATCCATGCCTGTCAGGCAGGTAAGGATGTTTATGTACAAAAACCTCTCTCTTTCACAATTCAGGAAAGCCTTCAGATGGTGAAAGTTGCACGTGGCAACAAACGTGTTGTTCAGGTTGGAAGTCAGCAACGTTCATCCAAAGAGTTCCAGAAAGCCATCGAACTGGTACAGGCAGGTAAGATTGGTCATATCGAAAAGGTTTATGCAAGGGTAGGCGTACCACCCAAACCTCTCGACCTTCCTGAAATGCCTATTCCAGGCAACTTGAATTTTAACCTTTGGATGGGACCACTCAGCGACCCAAAGATCCATTATCATCCCGATCTTTGCCCTCCTATTTCCCTTGATCCTGAGGTTAAGGAAAAACTTTGGGGTGCATGGCGCTGGTACCGCGAAACCGGGAATGGTTTTACAGCGGACTGGGGTGCACATATGTTCGATATAGCTCAGGCTGCCATTGGCATGGATGGTTCTGGTCCTGCGCTCATTACTCCCAAAGGGTACAACGGTCAGAAATACCTTACCTATAAATACCTGAACGGCATTGAGTTGACCGAACAGCCTTATTTGGAAGATATGGAAGGTGCACAAGGAATTAAATTCATTGGAACAAAAGGTTGGATCGAAGTTGCCAGGGGTTACCTTGCCTGTTCGGATGCAACACTCGTACCTGCAGAACTTGCAGGAAGGCGCCCAAAACAGATGACACCTGAAGAACGCAAAAAAATGTTCGAAGAGATGCAGAAAAGTGCTGCAAAAGGTAGTGGAAGCTTTGAAATCAGTGCGCCACACATGCAGAATTTTGTTGACTGTGTCCGTTCGCGAAAAGATACAATTGCGCCTGTCGAAGTGGGTTGCAGCACCAATATTGTTTGTGTACTTGGAAACATCGCAACAGAACTTGAACGTCCGGTAAAATGGAACCCGGCTACTTTAAGCTTTGGTGATGACAAAGAAGCCGCTTCACACAGGTTGAACCATTACGAATACAGAAATCCTTATTCGTTATACAAATAATTGGCAATTTAGAAAAATAAAAGTCCGGGATTCTGTTTAGTCCCGGGCTTTTTATGTACAATTGAGTCCACTCACTATTAAAGGATTAAATCACTTCTCCCCTATACAATATAGGTGTTTATCACCCCTCAGGTAAATCCTACCATTGCTGATTGCCGGGGATGCAAACAGAGTTTCGCCAATGCTGTTTCTTGAAATGACTTCAAATTTTGGACCCGGTTTGATCACGGTGACAGTCCCTGCGTCATTGGGCATGTAAACCATGCCATTTGCATAAACAGCAGAGGCATATTGTTTTCCGAGGTTCTCTTTCCAAAATATCTTTCCGCTTGATGCTTCTATGCAATATACTGAACCATTGGTCATTGTAGATAAAAGGTAATCGCCTGCAACAATGGGTGATGGCACAAAACAGGCACCGTTTGTTGATCGCCAGGAAATATGGGTATTTGAAACATCCCCTGCCCCATCAGGTTTGATCGCTAGCAGGTGGCGTTGTGGATAACAACTGCTGGCAAACATCAACCCAAGCTTTTCACTATAGACCGGGCTCGAACAGAACTCTTCAGAAGGGCCGTTTACAAACCAATTTTTCGTCCCATCTTCGGGATTATAGGAAGCCATTTCCTGGTTTCCGCAAAAGAACATTTGAAACCGTCCTGCAATCTCCCTGATAATCGGTGTGCTGTAACTCATAAACTTTCGGGGATGGGAGATTTTCCAGATTGTATGGCCATCAACTTTGCTTAGAGCTGCGACAAAAGCATCACCTTCACTATCACCATTGATGATGACCTTATCTTTAAAGATTATTGGCGAACAACTGTAACCCTGGACACAATCAAAAGTCCCTGGTCGTTCTAACCAAAGCTGTTTACCTGAAAAATCGTATGCTGCAACCACCACAGAAACGCCATCCAGAAATGAAACAAATATTGAATTGCCATCCGTAGCCGGAGTCCCCGATGCATAACTGTTGTCATCGTGCTTCACCTCCGGGATGGTTTTTAGTACCGTTGATTTCCACAATAAATTCCCGTTCTTTGTATCGAAACAAACGAGTAACCGTTCCTGCGTTTCCGGAATTGCAGTGGCTGTGAACAGTTTGCCTTCCCAGATTATCGGTGAGGCATAACCTTTACCCGGAATTGTTGTTTTCCAAACCACATTTGTGATGGTGTCCCATTTAACAGGAATTTTTGTTTCTGTACTTGTCCCGTCGCCATTTGGTCCACGCCAGCCCGGCCAGTTTTGGGCATTTACAAAACCCAACGAATATGCCAGAATCACGAAAAGCGATGTTAACGATTTAAATTTGATCATTCGAAAGGCAATAATGAGTTGATATCATATTTGTTTTCAATCTTTAAAAATACTCGTTTTCGGATTGGAATTCGTTATAAATCAAACCAATAGCTATCTTCCTGATAGTCAACGATTGCCATCGTGGAATTGGCATACTGGAATGTATTGACCATCGTGGATATTTCTTGTTTTAAAATTGATAATGTATTATTTATAAGGTCTTTACGAAATCCAACGTGTTCGAGGTTGATCACATGGTCCATTGCCACTATCCTGCTGATTACTTGTCCAAATTCGACAAGCTTTCGTTGAGTCAATTGTTTGTCCAATTCAAAGTTGACCAAATCTTTCACATGACTGGCAGCGTGGGTTGCATAACCTTTTAAATATTGGTACAAATTGTTCTCTTTGGCTGTTCTCATCAGCTTGAGAAACGATTCCGCAATTTGATTGTACATGATATCATTAGAACCTTCAAAAATCTGGAACGGACGACTATCAACAGTTGAACGTCCTGCTATATGATTGATCTTATAACCTTTGGCACCAACAAGTTGAAGCAATGATTGGGCAGATTCCTGCATAAGATCCGAAGTCACACTTTTTGTAATATTTGCCTCAAGTCCCAGGGTAAACAGGTCGTTTTCAACTCCGGCAACTTCACCCGAATTCAGGCACAAAGCCGAACCAATTGTAAAATTGGCTTGCAACCTTGTGAGCCGGTTCTGGACCTGGTCATATTCAATTAAATTCTGGTTGCTTACCAGACGTGTTTTGACATGGTTGATCGCCTCGTCCATCATTCGCTGGATAAAACCTAGTCCCATCCCCGGAAACTGGAACCGGCTGCGGTGAAGCAAATCAAGCAACATTTTGACCCCGGTAGAATGGGGTATCAACTTTTGAGCTTCAGGAATTCGAACATCAAGATGATTCCTGCCATAAGGGATCTGGTATAAGCCCAGATTTTCAAAATATTCTTCTACCACAATCTGTTGGTTTGGAGCGTGTACATCACAAATAAACATATCAATATCGCGCATCAGGCTACCTGACTCAATCTTTTTTCTGGCAGTCAATAACCAAAAATCGGCCATTCCGGTCAAACCAGCCCAGTGTTTTTTCCCTTTCAAATGAAAATGACCTTCGTTTTCGGTGAAAGAGGTTTGCATATTCAAAGCATCGCTTCCAAAATCTGGTTCGGTGATCATCAAACCACCCATACAACTGTCGTTCAGGAAACGTTTAAAAACTGCCGATTTTGCTTCTTCCTGTCCATATTTGGCTGTAGGCTGGATAAATAATCCGTTGTTGATCCCGAGTGTCAAAGCTAACGCCAATGACTCATAGGAGGCTGCTGATACAAATGCAATATTCTGCTTCACAGTTCCACCAAAACCCCCATATTGTTCAGGGATGCAAAGCGAAAGTGGATTTCCCGACATCAACTCCTTTAAAACTTCGGGTGGCAAACCACGGGTACTGCAAAATTGATCGATATTTTCGTCACCATGGAAGGCACGGTTCATACTTGATTTAAATTCCGTCATTTTTTGCCGGAAAGCGATATCCTTATTTGATGCATTATTTTGCCTGTTTGCACTTAACTGTTGATTCTGTGGCATTTGTAATTTTGTATTTGAGAATATTGATGACTCTGTTCATTAATTTAGAACTCCAACAATTGGAAATAACTTTTTGTTTTATATTTCCCTAAATTTGCCCCTTATCAATTTAACAACAGGATTTCAAACAAATATGCTTGATATTTTTTTTAAAACCTTTAACAGCAATGCGTTCGCTCTAATTCAGGTATTGCTCATTGCTCTGGCTGGTGCCGTTCTGGTCAGGAAGAAAATCTTTAAATCAAGCGATGTCAAGGGATTATCCCTGGTCATTATTAATGTTTTACTTCCATCGATGATTTTTTCCAAGATCATCACTAACCTCGATCCCAAAAGCTTTCCCTTATGGTGGATGCTACCCCTGGTTGGAATTGGGCTGATCGCGGTTGGAATTTTATTTGCTGTTCTCCTTTTCTACCGCGACCTACCTGCCAAACGTACACTGTTACCAATTGCCAGTATGCAAAATGCCGGCTATCTGGCACTGCCACTCGGACATGCAGTTTACCCGGAACAATTCGACCTATATGCCCTATACGTTTTTTTAATCATCATGGGAGTGAACCCGATCCTTTGGAGTGTAGGGAAATTTCTGAGCACAGGAGGAAAATTTGTCGAATTCTCGTGGAAACAGTTTATTACACCACCATTTATTGCAAATCTGACAGGGATAATTTTTGTTTTGACTGGATTGCATCATTTTATACCCAAGGTTGTATTTAATGCCATTGACTTAACTGGCTCTGCAACAGTGCCTTTAGCTAATTTTGTGTTGGGTGCGGTTTTGGGTGGCATTTCATTAAGGGTTTGGCCCACTTTTTCGGATATGATCCGTACATTAGGTGTTAAGTTCCTGATAATTCCCATAGTGACAGTATTTGTCATGTTTTTGTTGAACCTCAGGGAAACCAATTCATTATTAAGCGATGTGATCCTGATTCAGGCTGTTTCACCTCCTGCTATTGGAATTTTGATCCAGATTAAAAACTATGGTGGAGATGAACAGGAAAGCGGAAGTTTATTGTTAATCTCCTATGCCATTTGCATTGTAGTCATCCCATTCTGGATGGCGTTATGGAAAGTGATTTAACAAAATGAAGGAATGAAAGAATTAAAAAATGAAGGAATGAATCTACCTTTGAAAGACTTTTGAATAATGAAAACTGATAATATCATATTATAACTGAAATAATAAAAATGACAACACGAAACTTTTTGGCTTTTGATCTTGGCGCGTCAAGTGGCAGGGCAATTTTAGGTACGATTTCTGAAAACAAATTGAGTTTAAAGGAAATACATCGATTTGACAATCAAATGGTTGAAATTAATGGATCTTTTTTCTGGAATATTTTCAATTTATTTGGCGAACTGAAAACAGGATTGAAGAAATGTATTCGCGATTATGGGATACAACCGGAGTCGGTCGGTGTCGATACATGGGGCGTTGACATTGCCTTACTTGACCGCAACGGAATGATTGTTGGGCTGCCATATGCCTACCGCGACCCACGTACTGATACAGCCATGGAGGAATTTTACCAGATCATCCCCAAAAAAGAGTTGTACCTGATGACAGGTATCCAGTTGATGCAGTTCAATACACTTTTTCAGTTATATGCGTATAAACGTGATCAATCGCCCCAGCTTGAAATTGCAAAAGACATCCTTTTTATGCCCGATGCACTTGGATATCTTTTCTGTGGTGTAATGAAAAACGAGTTCTCCATTGCTTCAACGTCCCAATTCCTGAAACCAGGTAAACAGAAATTTGAGCAAAAACTTTTTGATGCTATTGGTTTTGATATCAATATGATGCAGGAAATCGTATTACCAGGAACGGTACTTGGAAACATCAAAGCTGAGATTCAAAAGGAGACTGGCAGTGCGATTATTCCAGTTGTTGCTGTAGCTGGGCACGATACTGCATCAGCAATTGCCTCTGTACCGGCAACCGGGAATAACTGGGCCTACATTAGTTCAGGTACCTGGTCACTGATGGGTATTGAAAGTGCCCACCCACTGATTTCTGAAGAGATTCAAAAGCTAAATTTCACCAACGAGGGCGGAGTAGAAGGGACCACCCGTTTTTTAAAGAACATCATGGGCCTTTGGCTTTTACAAGAATGTAAACGGACATGGTCTGCGGAACACGATTATACATGGCCAGAAATGGTAGAAATGAGCAAAAAGGCTCAACCTTTTAAATGTATCATCGATCCCGATGCGAGGGAGTTTTTGAATCCGGGAGATATGCCCGCAGCAATTGCTGCCTTTTGCCGCAGAACCAATCAACCGGAACCGGAAACACACGGCGAGACGATCAGAACAATATTTGAAAGCCTGGCATTAAAATACAGATATACCCTCGACTCAATACGATCGGTTAGTGAAACCCCAATTGAAAAGATCCATATCATCGGAGGTGGTGCCAATAACGAATTGTTGTGCCAATATGCAGCCAATGCAATGGACCTTCCTGTCTATGCAGGTCCGACCGAAGCAACGGCGATTGGAAACATTATGATGCAGGCAAAAGCATTGGGTGCCGTTGCTTCACTTGAAGGAATCAGGCAGATGGTTTTCGAATCCTTTGATACAAAAATTTTCATACCCCAGAATTCAGATTTATGGAATATTGAATATCAAAGGTTTAAGACTATAATAACTGATTAGATACCTTGGCATAATAATTGTAATATGGGAATATCATTTATTTAATTTAAAAATGAAAGTTATGAAAAGACAATTATTCTTTTTAACGTTTATACTATTGGCTTATTTGGGGATGGCGCAGGAAACCAAACAGGCACTCGGTTTAAGGTTAGGTGGCAACGATGGGTTCGGCACCTCGATTTCTTATCAATATGGGCTGAGTGATTTAAACAGGTTAGAATTTGATCTTGGCATGCACTCCGGTCATGATTACAATTCATGGGGTTTGGGTGGTATCTATCAATGGGTTTGGGATATCGACAAAGGATTTAGCTGGTACGCAGGTGCGGGGGGAAAAATTGGCTCATGGAATTGGGAATCGAATTACGCCGGAACAAAAAAAAGTGGAATGTTTCTATCTGCTGCCGGAAATGTAGGCATCGAATATACATTTCCAATCAAAATTCAAGTGTCACTTGATGCAATGCCCACGCTTGGATTGATCAATGATGGCGAAGCCTTCGGGACCGACATTGCTCTAAGTGTCAGATACCGCTTTTAATCATTAATGGTCACAAAAAAAGGCTGCAATTTGATGCAGCCTTTTTACATTAAATTAATTAATTCATCTACAACACTTTGTGTTTCTTCAGCTATTTGTAGGATATGGGCATCCAGCATATAACAAGGTGATGTTACCAATTTATATTTTTCGTCGATGATCATTTCACCTTGATTTGAGAAATGGTGAACACTACCCATCTTTTCAATTGTTGAGATCGTATCGGCATCACTACCAATTGTTACTTCTGCACCAGGGAGTATTTTGGCAATCAAAGCAGGGGCAATGCACAATGCACCAATTGGGATTTTGGCTTCAACAGAAGCAATCACTGCAAGTTCAACTTCCGGGTCAACTGTACATTCACTGCCTTCAAAAGCCAACGTGCAAAGGTTCTTTGCAACACCAAAACCACCTGGAAATATCACTGCATCAAATTTCTCAGGCTCAAAAAGGTTAAGTGGTTCGATCTTTCCCCTTGCTATCCTAGCCGATTCCACCAAAACATTTCGTTCCTCATTCATTAACTTTCCGGTTAAATGATTGATAACCTGTGCCTGTTCTTTATCAGGGGCAAAACACTCATAGCTGCAACCAGCTTTAGCAATCGCCAATAACGTCAACGTAGCTTCATGTATTTCCGCACCATCAAATACTCCACAACCTGAGAGTATGACGGCAAATCGTTTTTGTTTGTTCATTTTTAATCAGAATGTCGGTTCGGTGTAAAGTAATGTGTTTTTTTTTTGAATCTCAAACAATAAATTAAAAAATTTCATTTTTTTAATGAACAGTTTTGATTGGTTAAAGACCAAAATCCGTAAAACACATATTCAATTAAATATCAGACTATTAAAAAACATTATTTGATAAATGGAAAAGTTTAATATAGTTCTCATAGATCTGACATTTTAGATCATTTAATGAAATCCCCTTAATTTTTGACAATTCCAAATAGATTCCTTCAATTGGGACGGTCGATTCATCTGTCTCAAGGAAAAGGGAGGATAAGGGAATCGTTTTAATAACCTCATGGAAACGGAAGTTCGGGTTCATGATTGAGGCCCCCAAAGAAAAATACGCCCCTATCTGAATCAGTTGTCTGGTAATTTCCTTACTTGCCATATAACCATGCAAAATAAATGGTACATGCACTTTTTTAAGGTAAACAATCATATCATTCCACGATTTTACGACATGAATAACAATTGGAAAATTGTATTTTTCGGCAAATAAAAGCTGTGCCTCAAAAATCCGTTTTTGTTGGTCGTAAGCCGTGGAAGAAACCCTGTCCAGTCCTATCTCTCCAATACCGATTAACCCGGGATGACCGATCAGATTTTCAAGCAGAATCTTTACTTCTTCGATTGAGAAACCATTTACATGCCAGGGATGAATTCCCGCAGTAAAACTTGTTGTAATTGAAGGATTTACCTCCTGAAGAAAATAACTTTGAACAGTTATAATTCCAGGTTTTTCACCGCAATGATGTGTGTGAATGTCAATATAAGGAAAATCCATTTTGATAGTTTCATTGTTGGTTTGCAGAAAATTGTACCCTACTTGCCTTTTATTCCTTCATAGCAAAGAAATATTTTTATTAATGTCAAAAGTAATGGTATTTTTAAAAAAATTGCAGACCATTGAAAACTGATGAATTGTTATGAAGGAAATTATTATCAGTCAAGATATTAAGGTGAAATTGCCCGATTTGGCTTTGGGGTGCATTGAGTGTGATGTTGTAATATCGGAAGAAAATGGTGAATTATGGCAGGAGATCGAGGAGGTTTGTGGTGTCATCGGACATTCAGGTGAACTTGCTGAAGTTGGCAGCCATCCGGCAATCAAGGCCTCGCGAATTGCCTATCGGCGTTGTGGCAAAGATCCTGCAAGGTATCGCCTATCTTCCGAGGCATTGATGCGAAGGGTCGTGAAAGGGCATCAGCTTTATCGGATCAACAATGTTGTTGACCTCGTTAATCTTGTTTCTTTAAAAACAGGGATGTCAATCGGCGGATATGATGTCAATGAAATTGTTGGTCCAGTTATATTTGATATTGGCAAAAACAACGAACCGTATGAAGCCATCAACAGGGGAGAATTAAATATAGAATTCCTTCCGGTATTCCGTGACTCGGTTTCAGCATTTGGTTCACCCACAAGCGACTCTGTAAGAACTGCTGTAACAAGCAATACCAAAAGATTCTTAATGGTAATCGTTGGTTTTTTGGGTGATTTTAGCACTTTAGACACTGTTTATCAGTCAGTTGAATTACTTAAAAAATACGCAAAGGCTGAAAATATCGAAATAAGGATCATTAAATAATCTGGAATTCAGTATATTTATCCAGGAAAAATTCTAAAAAAATCTCTTTTACATGAAGTATTTTGCAAAATTCTATTTATGGGCCACAGGATGGAAGGCCGTCAGTGGTAAAGCCCCTGTACCCAAATGTATTTGCCTCGGTGTTCCTCATACTTCATTATGGGACTTTGTTGTTTCGTGGCTTTTTTATGTTTCAGTTGGTGGAAAATCAAATATTGTAGTAAACAAGAAATTCTTTTTCTTTCCGGTCGGCTACTTGTTGAAATACATGGGAGCCATCCCTGTTGACACCTCAAAAGGGGCTAGTTTGGTCAAACAAATTGTCTCTGAGTTTAAAAACCGCGAAACCCTCCATCTTGCTATTGCACCTGAAGCAACCCGTAAGCCTGTAACCAAGTGGAAAGGCGGTTTCCATACCATTGCAAAAGCCGCTAATGTCCCGGTCTATTATGCAATTTTTGACTGGAAAAACAAAGAAGTTGGAATTTTAGATCAGGTTGAGATTACTGATGACCTTCATGCTGATCTGCTTAAGATCAAACAGTGGTACAAAAACAGGGGTGTTGGAGGAAAACACCCTGAAAAATTTATCCTGGGAGACGGACTCGATTAAAATATATCACATGGATCATAATAATAACCTCAGGATTGCATTGGCTCAGGTTGATCTCGTTTGGGAGAATCCGGAACAAAACCGGTTAAACCTTAAAAAGGACATAGAATCGCTTAAAGGAGTTTGTGACGTGCTAATTTTACCGGAAACTTTTACAACCGGGTTTTCAATGAGTTCAATAAACCTTGCTGAACCCATGGATGGCCCAACAGTAAGCTGGTTAATCGGACTGTCTGCCAGTACCCAAATTGCAATTTGCGGTAGCCTGATCATTAAAGACAATGAACTAGTTTACAACAGGTTTGTATTTGTCCAACCCGATGGTCAGATTTCTTTTTACGATAAACGCCACCTTTTTTCCATCGGGGGCGAATCATATCCATTTGTGAACGGCGATAAAAGAATGATTGTTAATTATTTAGGTTGGAGGATCGCGTTGTATATCTGTTACGACCTGCGTTTTCCGGTATGGTGCAGAAATGTTGGCGACACCGATCTGATGATCGTTACCGCAAACTGGCCTGCCGCCAGAAATGAAGTCTGGAATATCCTTTTAAAAGCAAGGGCGATTGAAAACCAGGTAGTTGTTGCCGGTGTGAACAGGATCGGAACAGATGGAAATGGTGTAACCTATTCGGGAAATAGCCAAATGATCAATATGAAAGGTGAAAATATTGCTCCAGTTTTAACGATGGATAATGGATGGATAACATATGAAGTCTCATTAAATGAACTTCAAGATTTCAAGGAAAAATTTCCTGTTGCCAGGGATACCGACAAATTTACAATCAATTAGAATCGATCCCACGTAACCAAACGGTCGAGAGATTCGCGGTTCTTCTTCAAATCTGGTTGTACGACAGGATAGCCGACAGGGATTAGCGCGATGGGTTCCAAATAGTCGGGGATATTCAGAATCCGGCTACATTTTTCAACATCAAAATTACAGATCCAGCAAGTCCCAAGCCCTTGCTCTGTAGCAGCAAGTGTCAGATGATCAATGGCAATAGCCACATCTATTTCTGTAAAGTCTTTTTCATCCGACTTCCGCCGCCAACCTTTCTGATGGTTTCCCAAAGCGATTATAATTACCGGGGCTGTAGCCAACCATTGTCTGTGATACATTGATTGAACCGATTCAAGTAGTTCCGGTTTTGTAACCACAATGAATTTCCAGGGTTGGAAATTTACAGCGGAAGGAGCCATTCTTGCAGCGTCAAGAATATACAAAAGTTTTTCCTTTTCTACTGGTCTATTTTCAAAATCCCTTACGGATGATCTTTTAGTTGCAAGTTCGATAAAATTCATTGTCATAGATTTATGGTACAAATTTAAAATATTTTCGATAATTTGATGTTGGGTTCAGATAAATTGCTACTGGCGGCAGGCAACTGGCGACTGGCTATCCTTCAAACATGTTAACTACTGTCAAACAAGACTTTAAGATTGATATGAAAATTCATACCGACATTAATCGATGAGATATTTCGCTAAAAAAATTTAAGCATAATCTATGTTTGGAAGTTCCAGTTGCAAGTTACAAGTTGCCAGCCGCAAATAACTGCCTTTCAAAAAGAATAATTATTTTAATTACCTTTGCAGCCCGGATAATTATTTTCTTTCTACATAGCAATTCAAGAAGTTATTTAATGATTACAGTTTCAAATTTAGCAATTCAGTTTGGGAAAAAGCCACTATTTCAAGATGTTAACCTAAAGTTTACCCCAGGTAACTGTTACGGTGTGATTGGGGCAAACGGTGCAGGAAAGTCAACCTTTTTGCGGCTCATTTCTGGCGATCTCGCGTCAACCAAAGGTTCTGTCACTCTTGGTGTTGGTGAACGATTATCTGTATTAAAACAAAACCACTTTGATTATGAGGAAGAAACAGTTTTGAATACTGTGATGATGGGCCATAATGAACTGTGGGCTATCCTCCGTGAAAAAGATACCTTGTATGCCAAAGCTGATTTTTCGGATAAAGATGGAATGAGGGCTGCAGAATTGGAAGAGCGTTTTGCTGAAATCAATGGTTGGAATGCCGAAAGCGATGCTGCCATGCTTTTGAGCGGTTTGGGTATCAAAGAAGATTTTCATTACCGATTGATGAAGGAATTGGGTGGAAAGGAGAAAGTCAGGGTACTGCTTGCACAAGCTCTTTTTGGAAAGCCTGATAATCTGCTTCTTGACGAACCAACCAACGACCTCGACCTTGATACAGTGATGTGGCTCGAAAATTACCTTGGAAACTACGGAAATACTGTTTTGGTTGTTTCGCACGACCGACACTTTCTGGATGCCGTTAGTACACATACCGTTGATATAGATTTTGGAAAAGTCCAGTTGTTTGCCGGAAATTACAGTTTCTGGTACCATTCAAGTCAGTTGGCCCTGCGCCAGCAACAAGCCCAAAATAAGAAAGCAGAGGAGAAAAAGAGGGAACTGCTCGAATTCATAGCCCGTTTTAGTGCCAATGTGGCGAAGTCGAAACAGACAACCAGCCGTAAAAAAATGATCGAAAAGTTGAACATTGAAGATATTCAACCTTCGACAAGAAAATACCCCGGGATCATCTTCACACTTGAAAGAGAACCTGGTAACAGGATCCTTGAGGTGAAAGGGTTAACCAAGACCATTAACGGGGAAATTCTCTTTAAGGACCTCGATTTCAACGTTGAAAAGGACGATAAGATAGTCTTTCTTTCACACGATCCAAGGGCAATGACAGCACTTTTTGAAATCATAACAGGACACGACCAGCCGGATGCAGGAACTTATTTCTGGGGCCAGACCATTACCAATGCCTATTTGCCTGTTGACAATTCCGATTTTTTTAAATCAGAACTTAACTTAGTCGATTGGCTGGGACAGTTTTCATCCGATACCAGCGAAAACTACATCAGGGGATATCTTGGTAAAATGTTGTTTTCCGGCGAGGAGATCTATAAAAAGACAACTGTCTTATCGGGTGGCGAAAAAATGCGCTGTATGATCTCGCGCATGATGCTCAGGAACGCAAATGTGCTGGTACTTGATACGCCGACCAATCACCTTGACCTTGAGTCGATTCAGGCATTCAACAATACTTTGACCAATTATAAGGGGAATATTCTGATGTCATCTCATGACCATGAATTTATTCAGACGATTGCCAATCGTGTAATCGAACTTACCCCCAATGGTATTATCGACAAGATTACCGAATATGACGATTACATTTCGAACGAAGACCTTAAGGAACGCCGCAATAAGTTGTATGGTATTTAGTTGGAAATAATACAATGTGATAATAATACAATTAATTTAAATAATTATGCATTAAATATTGCCTGATTTCAATTACATTTGCAAAAAATTCTAAATAGTTAGAGTTTCATTTTAAAATTTTTAAAAAACAGACATGAGAAAGCTGATTTTTGTATTGTTGATCCCGGTTCTTATCCTGAGTTCAGGTTGTAACCAGAGCAAAAAGGAGATTGCAAGGCTTCAGGCCCAGAACGACAGCCTTAGGGCAGTTGGAGGTAACAAAGATTCGAACATTGCCGAATTTGTGACTACTTTTAATGAAATTGAATCGAATCTGGATTCAATCAAACAGATCGAGCGTGTGATCAATAAGTCAACCTCAGCAGGTGAGGTTAAGGCATCCCGCAAAGAGCAGATCAAGAGCGATATCACCTACATTTATGATTTACTCCAGAAGAACCGCAAATTGGTTGCCAGCCTTACTGCCAAATTGAGCAAATCGAACAAACATGCTGCCGAACTCCAAACGATGATCGACAATCTGAACAAATCGATCGAAGAAAAAGATGGGCAGATCGCACAATTAACAGAAGAATTGGGCAAGCTGAACATTCAGGTTAAGGATTTGAATGGTAAAGTAAATGTTCTCAGTACCAATGTGGATAATTTAAGCGCTGAAAACCAGAAAAAGCAACAGGAAATCGAAGCCAAAACTGCGGCTTTGAACACTGCCTATTATGTAATTGGAACAAACCGTGAACTTAAAGATAAAAAAATCATCACAGGCGAAGGTGGCTTTATTGGAATTGGACGTTCTAAAGATATTACATCAAACCTGGATCTCAGCCAATTCGAAAAGGTCGATATTACCAAGGTTAACGAGATACCGATCATGAAGAAAAAGGTAACCATCGTAACTTCTCATCCTGCAGGATCTTACCGTATCGATGGCGAAAAAACGGCAGATAAACTGGTAATCCTTGATGCAAATGCTTTCTGGAGCCTTTCCAAAGTTTTGGTCATTATGGTGAAATAATATTGTTTCGACATAAAATATAAAAACCGGTTTCACGACCGGTTTTTTTGTTTTTAAGATATTTCAAGATTTCAATGATTATAAGAAATTTAGACAATAAACTTTATTTGTAATCATTCTCTGTCTATATTTACCGACGATTAGACTTAAGTTTACAGGAGACATTGAAAAGAAATTAAACAACAAAAAAATGAGGAGCAGGATCTTTAAAATTGTTTGCATTATTGCATTTGTCCTAACAGCAACCACCTATTGCCAATCAAAGAATGTGTTCAAAGGAAAAACAGAATTTTCAAATTATCTCAAAGTGCCTATGGGAGGAAATAGCTGGGCTAATTTGGAAACTGAAAATTCCAGGCAAATCATCACCAAATCGGGAGTCGAGAATTGGGATTCCCCTTCCAAAAAAATCAATGCTTATTTCAGGACCGGACTTTCAGGAAAAGTGGATTTGGCCATTAGGGTACGCGTAAAATCAGGAAAATCAAAAATTAGTTGTCAGATTGGATCAGAACATAAAGACCTATCAATTAACAATATAGAGTTCGATACATTAAAAATAGGAAGTTTTTACCTGAAAAATGCAGGCTATCAATCTGTAATTTTAAGTGGGGTTGAGAAAACAGCAGATTCCTTCGCAGATATTACGGATCTTTTAATTGGAGGCGAAGCCATTGATCCTTCAGTGCGTTACGTGAAAGATGAGTTTTACTGGGGCCGCCGCGGACCATCTGTTCACCTGAGCTATGAAGTACCAGCGGATGCGGGCGATGTAGCCTATTTTTACAACGAAATTATCGTTCCCACTGGAAATGATGTCGAAGGTTCCTATTTCATGGCAAACGGTTTTGGTGAGGGGTATTTTGGGATCCAGGTCAATTCGGCGACAGAACGGCGGATACTTTTTTCAGTATGGAGTCCGTTTAAAACCGACAAACCATCTGAAATTCCTGAAGATCAAAAAATTATATTGTTGAAAAAAGGAGATGATGTTCATGCCGGTGCTTTTGGCAACGAAGGTTCAGGAGGACAGAGTTACCGCAAATACTTTTGGAAATCGGGCAATACCTACCGTTTTCTTTTAAAAGGCATTCCGTCTGAAAACAATTCAACCGACTATACAGCTTACTTTTACGCACCTGAGATTGGGAAGTGGGAACTGATCGCGAGCTTCAGACGTCCAAAAACAAATACTTACCTCAAACGCCCCCACTCTTTTCTGGAGAATTTTAACCCGCAGCAAGGTAACATCACCCGAATGGCTTATTATACAAACCAGTGGGTATATAATACTTCCGGACAGTGGATTGAGTTAAAAAAAGCAAAGTTTACAGCCGATGCTACTGCACGAAAGGAAGCAAGGCTTGATTATGCAGGCGGTGCAGAAGAAGGAAAATTCTATTTGAAAAACTGTGGGTTCTTTAGCCAGAACACCTTCATCGATTCAAATTTTTCCCGAACAGGCACAGGTCAGAAACCAGATATCGATTTCACAACACTGCCCTAATCAAATCTAATTCGTACTTTTGCCGTATTGAATTATTAGGAATGGATTTTAAAGACAAAACAGTTGCATTTGCCACATTGGGATGTAAATTGAATTTTTCGGAAACATCAACAATCGCACGTTCATTTGAGGAAAAAGGGTTTAACAGGGTCAATTTCAAAGAAAAAGCCGATGTTTATGTGATCAACACTTGCTCGGTTACAGATACAGCAGATAAAAAAAGCCGTACCGTCATTCGTCAGGCAGCAAAACTCAATCCCGCAGCATTTATTGTTGTTACAGGCTGTTATGCACAGCTGAAGGCGGAGGAAGCATCTCTTATTGAGGGCGTTGACCTTGTCATTGGTGCCAACGACAAATTCAACATTACAAAATACCTCGAAAACCTCGAAAAGCATCAGGAAAGTGAAGTACACACATGCAGCTTTAGCGAAATCAATGATTTTCAACATTCTTACTCCTACGGCGATCGTACGCGCTGTTTTTTGAAAGTTCAGGATGGCTGTAATTATTTTTGTACCTATTGCACCATTCCTCTGGCACGTGGTAAAAGCCGCAACCCATCCATCGAAAGTATTGTCAATGAGGCAAAAATTGTTGCAGGGCAGGGAATTAAAGAGATTATACTGACAGGGGTAAACATTGGTGATTTCGGGAACAGTACAGGAGAAACCTTTCTGGAACTGCTCAGGGCACTTGATGAAGTTGAGACTATTGGCAGGATCCGTGTTGGTTCGGTAGAACCTAACCTGTTGACGGATGAGATGATTGAATTTATGGCCGGCTCAAAAAGGATTGCTCCACATTTTCATATACCATTACAGGCAGGAACAGACGAAGTGCTTAAATTGATGAAACGACGCTATTCTACAGCCCTTTTTGAACAGCGCATAAAAAAAATCAGGGAACTGCTCCCGGATGCCTTTATCGGTGTTGATCTGATTGCAGGGATGAATGGAGAAACACCTGAACTTTTCGAAAAAGCTTTCCGGTTTGTTGAAAACCTTGATATATCGGAACTTCATGTATTTCCCTATTCAGAAAGAAAAAATACACTTGCACTTAAAATTGAAGGTGTCGTACCTGTTGAAGAACGCAGGCACCGGGCACAAAAACTGATCGAACTGTCGGAAAAAAAATTAAGCCATTTTTATTTGCGTAATATCGGAAAAACTTCAACGGTTCTTTTCGAGAATGAAAAACATAAAGGAGTCTAAAAAATATCTAAAGAAACCAATATAGAGAAAGTGGAGAAGCCTAAAAAGGTTAAGACTCCCTCATTTATTCTAGAGTTACCACTAAAGGTTTCTAGAAGAAATGAGAAAATTATTCTTTCTCAATTAGAATCCGCTAGAAAACTCTATAACGCTTCCCTTGGCGAAGCCAAGCGAAGGGCGAATCTTATTAGACAATCTAGAATATTTGATAAGGCTAGAAAAATTCCTAGGGCTCCTAAAGATTCTCTAAAACCTAAAGACATAAAGAATAGAAAACTCAAGAAAGATTTATTTTCAAAAGCTAGAGAAGCTTATGATTTTAATGAATATTCACTACATAAATATATTGGAGAACTAAGACATAATCTTCCTAATAATTTAGATATTCACACAACTCAAAAATTAGCAACCAGAGCTTTTAAAGCAGTGGAAAAAATCCTTTTTGGCACAGCCAGAAAGGTAAGGTTCAAGGGATTTAACCAATTAAATTCTGTAGAATCAAAGAGTAATGTTGCAGGAATTAGATGGAAGAACAATAGATTAGAGTGGGGAGAATTATCCCTAGAAGCAATAATAAATAAAAAAGACGAAGTCATTTTTCATGGATTACAACATAAGGTAAAATACTCTAGACTCTATAGAAAAATTATTAAAGGCAAAAATAAATTCTATGTTCAACTAGTATTGCAAGGTAAACCTCTAATCAAAGCAAAAAATAAACTAGGAAAAGGAAATGTTTGCTATGATTTAGGTCCCTCAACCGTTGGCATTGTCGGAGACAATGGTGAGGTTGATGAAAAGAGAGAAATCATTAACGCTAAATTACTTCAATTTTGCTCAGAATTAGATCCAAGAATTAAAGAAATTGCTAATTTGCAAAGAAAAATAGATAGACAACGAAGAGCTAATAACCCTGATAATTTTGCTGATGGCAATGGCCAAGGCAAAATTAAGAAAGGTAGATTAATATGGAGAAAGTCTAAACATCAATTAAATAACGAGAATAAACTTAAAGAATTACAT
>JBAXWR010000138.1:0-19023 GCA_037128295.1 Mariniphaga sp. | reverse complement strand
GCAATCTATGGCGGATTTACCGGGACAGAAACGTCTTTGAGCGAGCGCAACTGTGAAACCAATGTGACTATTTTAAGCGGCGACATCGGAACGACCGGAGACAATGCTGACAATGCTTACCATGTGGTTTATACTACAGGTTTGACCCACAGTGCTATTCTGGACGGTTTTACCATTCAAGGAGGATATGAAGAAAATACAACAGCAGGTGGTGGAGGAGTATTAAATTCATATTCATCATCACCAACAATATCAAACTGTATAATAACAGGAAATTTTGCTTACCACTGTGGTGCAGGAGTTTCAAATCAAAACTCATCACCAATGTTTATCAATTGTTTGATATTCAACAACATGACATCAAATTATGGAGGAGGGGTCTTTAACCTATCTTCGTCTCCAACATTTACTAACTGTACAATTACAAGCAATTCTGCTGCTTCATTTGGTGGTGGATTATATTTAGGAAACTCAAGTTCAGTGATTATAAACAATTCGATTATTAATAATAATCCTTCAACATTAGGTGGATATCAAATCTATAATGATGCTGATTGTACCTTAACGTTAAGATATTCCTGTTATTCCAATGAGGCAGGAGATGTTTCCGGTGGTACAGTAACTGCAACGAATTGCATTTCCTCTGATCCTAAATTTGTATATGAAGGAGGCAACGATTACCGTTTACAGGGGACCTCGCCATGTAAAGATGCAGGGAGCAATACTTATGTGGAAGCTCCCAATACAGTAATCACGACAGATGCAAGGGGAGAAATACGTGTCCAGAACACTACAATCGATATGGGGGCTTTTGAATGGACTCTGCATATTGATCCTGACGAAACGATTTCGTGGACAGGTGCAGCAGGCCCCAGCTGGTTTACCGATGGTAGTTGGAGTTCCAATACAATACCTACGGCTTCTGTTTTTGCAATTATTCCGAATGCCACCAACAAACCGGTGATCAACGATGCAGTAAATCCTGCTGTTTGTAATGGCATTGCCATTGCCAATGAAGCTGGTGCAAAACTGACCATTGGCACCGATGGCAAATTGACTGTCACCGATAAATTGACCAATTACCTGGCGGATGTAGGAGGTTTGTTGATCAAGTCGGAAGATACAGATTTGGATCCAGCTACAAGGACTGATCGCAAGACAGGTTCGTTAAAGGTTTTGAGAAGTGTTTCGGGAAAGGCAACCATCGAGCAGTGGGTGGCCCCAGATGAATCGCACTTGGTTTCGTCCCCAACAGCAAATCAGCCAATTGTCGATTTTATGAACGAAAATACGGATATCGCCACCAGCACAACAACTTCACCATTTACATTTGCAATGAGAGATTATAACATTACCGGTACTGCCTGGACTGACTATTTTAACGATTCTAAGCCTTCCACCGATCTGTTTGGGACTGGCAAGGGTTATGTACTGCTTACCAAATCTCCTGTAATTGTCCCGCTTGTTTTTAAAGGGGATTTAAACAGCTTGCCGGTCAACAAGGTAGCGGTTAAAACAGGATGGAACCTGATCGGCAATCCGTTTACTTCGGCCATCAGTATCAACTCTGCGGCTAGCGACGCTTCAGGTGGGACAAACTTTATTGATGATAACCCAAGTGCTTTAACAGGAAGTTTTGCGGCAGTTTATGTTTGGGATGCGACTGCAACGCCAAAGCAATACCTGGTAATCAACCATACCTATAACAGTAGTGCCCCTTTCTACGCACAGGTTGGCCAGGGATTCTTTATCAAATCGGCGGTTGCAGGTAACCTCAACTATACCTCTTCCATGCAGGTACATCAGGGAACTGCCACATTTAAAGCGGCAACTACCCCTACACCTGAAATTAAGCTGATCGCCTCAAGCAGTGCCGGAAGCGTGGCAACGGTTATCAAATTTATCGAAGGGACAACGGCTGGCCTCGATGTTGGTTACGATGCTGGAGTCTTTAAAGCCGATCCAACCTTCTCGCTTTATACAAGGCTTGTTGAGGACAATGGCGTTGACTTCCAGTTGCAGTGCTTGCCAAGCAATCAATATTGCAGCCTTGCTATCCCTGTCGGCATCGATTCAAAAGCCGGTAGCGAAATAGTCTTCTCCGTCAAAACCGTCCAATTGGATCCCAACTGCAAGGTTATTTTAGAAGACAAGCAAACCAACACATTTACAGATCTTTCCAAAGGTAATTACAAAGCTGTTGTGGCTGCCAATACTTCTGTATCTAACCGGTTCTATTTGCATACCGGAGATATCATCAGCGGGGTTGGGGAGCAAACGTTGGCAGAAACCAAGCTGAAGGCTTATACAGTCCGCAATGTTGAGATACGCGTGATTGGCGAAGTTGGGAATGATGCAATGGCAACGTTGTACGATGGTTTGGGTAACGAGGTGCTTACGAAGAAATTGGGTGCCGGAAACCTCAATATCATAGGCTTACCGAACCTGATGAGCGGTATGTATTTGTTGAATATCAACGATAAAGGCACGTCACAAACAATCAAGGTGATGGTGAGGAAGGGGAATTAGAAATTGGAAATTGGAAATTAGAAATTGGAAAATAGAAATTGGAAAATAGAAATTGGAAATTTGGTAGGGGCGGACCGGTGTGTCCGCCCTTGCTATTTTCATAGATGGTCTCCTTTTTTCATATATCGGGACTCCTGTTCTATCGCAAACAAAATCGTAGTCATAATAAGGGAATAAGGTTATGTTCTAAGTGTACATTGTAGTTACTAAGGTTAAAATATTGGGAAATAAGGTTTTAGACCAGATGGAACACTTACATATGCTTTACGGGGTCTTATGGTCTCAGTCAGAAGGGAGCTTTGCACCTTTTCGAACAATCGATCGCGGACGATTTGGCTGCCGCATAATTTCCCCGGATGGTACGATTCCAAACCAACAGCGCGTTGTGAGTTTTGGCTGCAGACCGTGCAACCCGGGGTTATTATTGGGGTTCACCTAGGGAATTGATTGTGGATATTAGAATATTAATGAATTACGTTTCAGGATTATATTGACCTCCTCCTCACTCAATTGTGCAATTTTCGATAAAAGCTCAATAGAGATGCCAGCTTTATAACTGTTCATGATCATCAACTCAATGCCTTCGGCCTTCCCCTCAATCTTTCCTTCATCGTGCCCTTCTTCTTTGGCTGTGTTGATCGCGTCCCTGTCCCTGGCTAGGTTGATCAAATATTTATCATACAAGGATTTCTCATTCACTGACATATTTAACTCCGCAAGTTTCTGCTCGGCTTTGTCAATGTTTTTTGAGGTTGAACCCTCCGCTACTTCATCGTTCTTGAACATATAGACCCATTCGTCAATTCTTCTTTGTATGATATTTTTGTACCTTTCAACTGTGATGATGTAATATTCAGGAAAAATCTTTTTCTCCTCAAATTTGTATTTGGGTTCGATGCTTTCCAATAACTCAACACGCTTTTTGACGACCAACTTATTGTGCGTGTTTAAGCCATAAAATTCATTGGTGCCATAATAAATATAGTCGTCACCCAAACCCAGATTGAAATACATGATGCTGATGGAGATCACTTTGCTGATATTACTGAAATTATCGCCAAGCTTTTGGTGATCAACAATGATCTTTGAGGTGCAATACAACAGGCTTTCTAAGTAATCGGTTTCACGAGTATTTTGGATCTCGATATAAATTTTGCGGTTATTTACATTATTTTTTCGCTTTGAACGGATAAACCGCCGATATATTTGCAATCTGCTCTGATGGGGAGAGGGTCCAGACAACCTTGTTTTTCGCATCGATCTCTACCAATTTTGGTTGTGTTTTGTCTTTGCTGTGCCCGTTCCAATTGGCGATGACAATATTTCCATTTCGATATTGGACAGGTTCTGCAACAAATAGCAGCGCTGCCTCCTTGACATTGTTGGCAGGAATACTATCTTTAACTAACTGTTTATCAGGATTTACCACAACAAGTTTGTGTGCATCACCACAGGCTACCAGCCAGTTGCCATCTTGCATTACTTTGACCGAGAATGGATTGCCACCCACTTTGATCCTTTTGGTTACCTCCCCGGTTTTGGTCAACTCGATGACTTCGCCCTTTCCCATCAATGGGATCAGGTAAGAGTTGTGGTCTGTTGGCAGAATCTGCCGGAATTGCCCATGAACATTGGCAATGCCCGAATCGAAATTTTGTTCCACAGTCTTTTCCCCTTTCTGATTAAGGGTTATGAGGCGGGATGGAACCCCACAAGCTGCAAGAAAAAAATCACCGGAGGGCAATTCGGTAGCCGTATAAAGCTCCTGTCCCTTTTCGACTTTGAAATCCCACAATACCTTCTGTGCTTTTGTGACCAAGCGGGCACCGCCTTTATAGGCATAGAGGATATTCCCAGCTTTGGTGATCTCCACATCGTTACAATCGTCACCCTTTTGTAATTGGTGGATCCACTCGATTGAATTTGTCTTTTTATCGACAATGGCAACCTTGTCCCAGTTGCAACCACCGATCAGCAGTTTCTCGCGGACAGTACAGGAAATTAAAAGCAGGGAAATTATCAAATAAATCAGATTTGTTTTCATCATTTTGTTATTTGTTTAATGTCTCGCAAAGTACGCTAAGAACGCAGAGTCTTGTTTATTAGTTCTTTGCGGTCTTCGCGGTCTTTGCGCGAGAGCTTGTTTTCTTTTGTTGTCTCGCAAAGTACGCCAAGTTACGCAAAGTCTTATTTATTAGTTCCTTTGCGTTCTTCGTGGTCTTTGCGCGAGATTTTTGTTTTCCTTTTTTGTCTCGCAAAGTACGCCAAGTTACGCAAAGTCTTGTTTATTAATTCCTTTGCGTTCTTCGCGGTCTTTGCGCGAAACCTTTCTTTTATTGTCTCGCAAAGTACGCCAGGAACGCAAAGTCTTGTTTATTAATTCCTATGCGGTCTTCGCGGTCTCTGCGCGAAATTTTTGTTTTTATATTTTCTCGCAAAGTACGCTAAGAACGCAAAGGGTTAATTATAAAAACTTTGCGTTCTTCGCGATCTTTGCGAGAAATCTTAAACTTATTCTTCCAGCATCACCACCCGAAATCCTACATTGAAGACCTTTTGGTAATCGCGATAGGGTAAACGGAAAGAGGAGGTTGCCCTGAACGGACGGTCGTACCATGAACCTCCACGGGCCACCCGATTGGAAACATCGGTTTTTGCAATGTCATTTCTGCCATCGTCATTCCTATAAGGATAGGGTTTGTATTCCGAAAGAGTCCATTCCCATACATTTCCCTGCATATCAAATAGTTCCCATGGACTGCGCCTGTACCTTCCAACCTGTTCCGAAATAAACCCACCATCGTTGTAAACCGTGTCACGTGGGACCCAGTCGTCATATTTGCTGGCATTGTCGATAATGCGGACACTTTCGTAATTTTTATAAGCGGTACAAGCTGCGAATTCGCGAAGGGTAATATCTCCAAGATTGGCATATTTGGTGTAATCCGCCCCAATGTTTCCAAACCAGTAGTCGGTGGCACTTCCTGCACGCGAAGCCCATTCCCATTGTGCCTCAGTTGGAAGGGTAAAAGTCTTTCCAGTCTTTTGAGAGAGCCATTTACAAAAGTCGATCGATTGTTTCCACGACAGGCGAACAGCAGGTTGGTCGGGATGGTTCATCGGATAACCCTTCCTGCCAAACTGATAACCATGCCGGTATTCGTCGCGGCTATCGTGCAACGGATCAAAAACACGGAACTGCTTATTGGTGATTTCAAAGCGGCCAATCCAAAAACTCTTCTCAATTTTTACAATGGATTGCGGCATTTCATCAGGTTGATTCTTGCTTCCCATAATAAATTGTCCTGCAGGCACTTTCACAAGTTCAAGACTGATGCCTTCTGCAATTGGTAAACTCATTTGAAAATGACCAAGTGCCAATTGTTCGGTATTCGGATCCTTTAATGGCCAACCCTTTAGAATGGTTTCGCCGTTTTCAACCAATTTTTGCAATGGGAAAATGGATTGGATATCCTTTGGAATCTCAGGAAGCGTCTCGAAATCTGTTTTGGGTGCATTGAACATTTCGCGGTATTGTTCCCTGAGGGCAATCCCGTTTGCTGTTTTTGGATAGCTTGGAATATCGGAACGGCGGCCATGGAATGGGGCATTGTAATCGATCCAGCAACTGAGTTTTTCAATGGCTTCCTGATCCAATGTCGCATTGTGGTGCCCTTTGTTGATCAGTTGCATCAATTCCGTCTGATTGGCATGGACATCCATCGGAACCAACATGTTGATATCGCTCTCGATTCCAGGGCGACGGACAAACCGGTGCAGGTTGGCATACGATTGTGAAAAATATCCACCTCCATTGTTTCTATTTGCACTTCCGGCAATTTGCGAAGAATAATCCGTAATCATTTTATCCCCTTTAAGATTTGGGACATTTGGTTTTGAACCGTCATGGCACGCAACACAGTATTTATCCAAAACAGGCTGAACCTCATGCCGATAGCTGAAGCCGCGCTCTTTACCGTACCATTCCTGAATCGTCTGAGGTTTTTTCCGTGCTGCAATACTTGGTTTCGGGATTGGGATGCTGTTGCGTGATTCGTGGCAACCGATGCAGGAGACTGTTTCGCCCGGCATCGCGGTAAACCAGCTCCGCATCACCTGAAGTGCTTTTCCTTCCTGATCAAGCGGCTGCAAAAATATAGGGGTGTTGGAAGGAACTGTAAACATCGCAGAACCATCAGTTTCCACCTCAACAGTACCCATGATCCGTTTAACATCCCATGGACCATCCATTCCGATGGTTCCTAACAATCCACCTTGACCCAACGGACTGAAACTGTAGGTTCCCACCCTTAGTTTTTTGACAGTCCCACGCGGAATACCCTTTAACCCATTTCCCATGTAAACGTCCTGAACAAAGACATTTGACGTGGTTTTTGTCAAATTTACACGATCCGGAATAACAGGTGGTGCTTTTTGCTTTTCAAGCAGGACAGGCTCCACATAGGCGCAACCCTCCTCTTCAGCCAATAATGTGATATTATTATATATGTCAACGAGATACAAACCCCAAAGTGATTTTTCCGTTGCCCTCATCGAAACGATGAAATACTTATCGCTGAGTGGGTAAGGTTGCAGAAACTGGGGGAAAACGCCATCGGGCAACCTATCTCTTACCTCGGCTTCAACTTTCTTTCCATAATAGGGAATCTCGGCAGTTACCCCTTCAGCTTCCTTCTCCCCTACAATCGGGTCGATAATTAACAACCTACCGCAACGGGCTATGCTATGGTGGCCAGATGCTGTACCTATAATGGCACTGTTGTGGTTCGGGATGGGGCGTGAATTAAAAAAAGCGGTAGGAAAATAGGAATTAGACCCATAATAGGCACGTTGTGCCGTACCATCTGGGTTCATTGTAAACAACAACCGCGAATTGGAATGTGGAAGGTCGGCATATTCCCATCGCTGGTAGAGGATCTGTCCGTTGTTCATGACCACAGGTCCCCAGTTACTGTCCTGATCGTAAGTTAATTGTCTGGTTTTACCAGTTTTGGGATCGTACATAAAAAGTCCCGACATTTTATTGTTTCCATCCGTGCATGGCAAACCCAGAAAGGTGCCAGTCGAACAAAAGATATAACGTCCATCGGGGGTATAACAACCATCGAAACTATCAAAGTCCTTGTAAGTATCTGGTGTCACTTGCACGGCCTGACCGGTTTTCAGGTTCAATTCGAATAGCTGCCAGTGGTCGCTTGTACCGATTGAAGAGAAAAGGACCCGTTCCCCATCAAAGTGAGGTTCAGGATCTGAAAACAAAACGTCGGATGTCGGTTTAAAAAGGGTTTTCTGCTCTTTCTTTTCGCCATCCAATACGATGGAAACAAATTGGTTGGACCACCCTTTTTTGGCTAGCTCCGAGTTGTTCTGAAAATTGGAAGGACCTACGCCTAAAGTACCACCTGTCGCGTTTCTTGCTTTGCCAGCCAATTCCCTTCTGACAGTACCAATCTGCTTACCTTTGATCAAGGGGTTCTCCCTGAATATTGCATCCACGGAAGCGAGCAAATCAATAGCCTCTTTTACAGCCAGTTGATCTCCAGACTTGATTCGTGCAATGATCACATTTCTGTTCTTGTCAAGCGCATCAAGCGTTAACTCCCAGTTGGCAGGTGGAATGTATTTGGCAGAGTACAACTTTTTGAGCTGTTCTACCGATAATCTGCACTGTTTGGCAGAATAAAACCCCAACCTATTAATAATATCATTGTCAGGAGATTGTGCAAATAGCTGAACTGAAAAGGCAAATCCAATCAGCAAAAGTACATATGATCGCATTGACTTCATGTTATATTATTGAAATACAAATAGATACTAATCTTCAAGTATAATCCTGAACCCAACATTATTTGCCGGTTGCCAGGCGTAATAACTATTTCGGGAATAGGATGTTGAATTTTTCGGGCGTTCGATCCATGATCCACCGCGGATGACCTTCTGCTGCGTAGCCGAAACTGCACCTTCGCCATAAGGGTAAGGAGCAAAGTCGCTGCGTGTCCATTCGGCAACATTGCCATACATGTCGTAAAGTCCCCATGGATTGGGTTTGTACGAAGCTACATCGGTCATGATCATATTCCCATCATTTACCGAAGGCTCACGCAACAGAAAATTATAAAACTTGTAAACCAGACTTTTAGGTTCCACCGGTTGTGGATCGACACCCGAAACGGCCATCTTTGAAAGTTGTTGATCGGCCATATTCTCGTAAGGAGCAAAGTCTGTTCCCAAATTCCCATACCAAAAATCGGTCGCAGTTCCGGCACGTGCCGACCATTCCCATTGGGCTTCTGTTGGAAGGGTCACTTTAAGACCTGTCTTCTCACCCAACTTATTGCAATATTCTAAGGCAGAGTTCCATGAAATCCTGATAACAGGTTGTGTATTTCTGTTGGCATCGTAACCCGGCCTGACATGGTCTTTCCAGAATTGGGCGACATACCGGTTGTTGTATTCTGGATAAACGACACGATATTGTTCATTCGTGAGTTCCGTTTCTGCCATCCAGAAAGGTTTCTCAATTTTTACGATTGAAGTTGGTGCATTGATTTGCCCATTCTGATTGTTTCCCATTACGAAGGTTCCGGCAGGTATTTTGACAAAGTTGATCTTTACATTGGGTGCAATTTCAACACTTTTTCGTTCCGTAGCCGTGGCATTAAAAGGAAACCCATTAATTTGTAACTCTTTACTTTCTTGTTTGACTTCAGTTGCTGGCATCACAGGAACCGGTTTTCCCTTCTTTTCAAGATAAAGTGCGTAATCGCTGATCTCTTTTTGCCAATCGACACCAGCATTATTAGCATATTTATTGGTCAGTTCGATGCGCCGGGCGATCTGATTGTCGCAGGAATAGAATTTCTGCGGAAGTGCTGAAAAGGCACCATGATAAGGGGCGTTGAAATCGATCCAATTGTAAAGGGTACGCCACTCTGTATCGGAAAGCCAGACATTGTGGTGGCCACGCTTTAAAATCTTCACAATCTCGCTTGTAGAGGCATGATATTCATACGGTTTCATTACAGCGATATCTGCTTCGGGTCCCTGACGACTCACATACGGATGGAATGCAAGATAACTGGTTGAGAGTTTCAAAGGCCCTTTGGTTGATGGGGATTCGTCAACTTTGGTACCTCCCCTGAAATCAGGTTTTGTTTCACCATTGTGGCAGGATATACAAGCCCTGTCCAGAATGGGTTGCATTTCCAGATCAAATGTAAACGACCGAACCCCACCCTCAGGAGCCGTGATGGGTTTCGGCGGTTTCATGGAGGCCAATACCCTTTTGGGCATCGGCATCGAATTCTGGTCTTCGTGACAACCCACGCACGAAACAACCTCACCCGGCATGGCGGTAAACCAACTCCGCATCCATTGTACAGCACGACCTTCACTATCAAGAGGTTGTAGTGATATGGGTGTATTTGCAGGAACTGAAAAAATAGCCGACCCATCCTCTTCAACATTAACTGTTCCCAACAGTCGTTTGATATCCCAACCACTTTGAATACCCTGGGCGGTATGGTCCGAAGGTGAGTTCAGGTAAGCATATTCGTAAGCAAGTACCCGAAGTTGTTTGATGGTTCCCCGTGGCACTCCGGGTAACCCCTCACCTTCATAAAGATCCTGAATAAAGACAGTTGCATTTTTTTCGGTTGGTTTGAACTTATCGGGGATAACCGGGGGAATCCGCCGTTTTTCGACAAGGATTGGTTGAATCAGCCCTTCACCCTCGTATTCGGCGATCAGGGTCATGTTGTCGAAAGTATCGATCAGGTAAATGCCCCATAAAGCGGTTGGGTTCAGTTTGGCGGCTACCAAAAAGTATTTGTTGTTTAAAGGATAGGGTTTGATAAATTGTGGCCAAACGTCTTTGACCATCTCGTCTTTGATGATCGGAATGATAGGCCGTTTGCTGAAAGGAAATTCATTGGTCATCCCTTTCTCTTCTTTCCGGCTTTTAGCAGGATCGAAAGCAATCATCCTTCCTGCACGGACAACACCATGATGGCCTGAGATGATCCCTACGAATGTTGATGACCCTCCGGGGATTGGCTTTACATCAAAGGTGCTGTTGGGAAACCAGGAACCACTACCATAAAGGGCCCTTGTTTCGGTACCATCCGGATTGGAATGCATGACCATCCTGGAGCAATAGTGGGTAAGGTCGGTATATTCCCAACGGACGTACATCAACCTTCCATTGTTCATGACGGTAGGGTGCCAGTTGGCATCCTGATCGAAGGTTATGCGGCGCAGTGAGTTGTCTTTGGGGTCGTAACTTACAAGGTTGCCAACAGCAGCACCCCCGCTTACACAGGGAACTCCCTGATAACCAATGTTTGAAACGGCTACAAATTTGCCATTCGGAAGATAGGTCGCATCAAAAAATTCAAGGTCAGGTTCATTGATGGTGATCATCTGGTGAAATCCGGTTCCATCCATTTTCACCTCGAATACATTAAATCTCTTCTTTTCGTCTGTAGCTGTAAACAATATCCTGTCGCCATTCCAATGGAGCAGCAAATCTGAAACCGGCGATCCGTTGGTTGGTTTGTAAATTGTCCTGGTTTTAATCTCTCCGCGCAGGTTGCTCAATTCTGCAATCTCAGCATTGAACCCCTCCCTTTTCCCGGAAGTCTGGTTCGACCAGTTGTTGGGCTGAGTACCCAACTCACCTGAGTTTACTTTGCGTGCATCTTTGCCAATGCGGTATCTGCCAACAATGATTTTATCACCATTGAGTAAAGGGTTGGACATCAGTATCTCACGCTGAAGCACCACTGCCCTTTCAGCATTTTTAACTGCATCGGGATTACCTTCTTCGATCCCCTTGAACCCCAGGGTACAAAGAGTTTCCAGTTCTTTAACCTTTTGTTCATACTTGTTGGCATCATAACCTTTGTTTTTGCAAAGGTCTGTAAAGGCAGCCCGTACATTGGCCGCATTCAGCCACTCAACGTCGCTGCCCAGCCGTGAAACCGGCTGAGCATTGACGTTAAAAAAAGCGATCAAAAAAGCGATCGAATAAACCAGTTTCTTTAGCATAACAGGATTATTTTGCTACGATTTTAAGTCATTATAAAGTTCAAGTGCCTGCTGAGGCGTGAGGTTGTCGTGAACAACGCCACGAACAGCCTGGATCATGGCTACAGGATGTTCAGCCTGGAAAACATTGCGTCCCATATCGACACCCATCGCACCATCATTGATGGCATAATAGCAAAGTTCCAAAGCTTCAATCTCCGGAAGTTTTTTGCCGCCGGCAATCACAATCGGCACAGGACAGCTATTTACTACCTTTTTGAAATCCTCACAATAATAGGTCTTTACAAAAGTTGCCCCATTCTCGGCACAAATACGGGTAGCAGTACCCATGTAACGTGCATCGCGAGCCATATCCTTGCCTACCGCTGTGACGCCAAGGGTAGGTATGCCGTATTTGTTCCCATAGTCAGCTGTTCTAACGAGGTTCTCAATGGTTTTTGCTTCATAAAGTGGATCGCCGATTGCTACCATGACAGCCATTGCCGAAGCATTGATCCTGATTGCATCATCAATGTCGATGATACATTCATTGTTCAGGTAGGTAAGCACGCTGCTACCTGCAGAATAGCGGAGACATATGGGCTTGTTGGTGGTTGGTGGAACAACAGAACGAAGCGCACCTCGTGTACACATCAGTGAATCAGCATATTCAATAAGTGGAGTGATTGTTAAGTCAAGGCGTTCCAACCCAGAGGTTGGCCCCATGATATAACCGTGATCGAAAGCCAGCATTACTGTCCGGCCTGTTTTTGGGCTGAAAATTCGCGACATGCGGTTTTTTATCCCCCAATCGTTGTTGTTAAGACCTTTAAGGAAAAATCCAGTAGTTTCGACTGGTATCCCGATTCCATAATCTTTGTCGTTGTTTTCCTTGATTCCGTCTGAATCTGCCATTGTTTTGTTTTAAAAATTTATTTGTTATTCTAATCTATTGTTTTGAGAAAGCTTCAAGAATTGTGGCCCAGGATGAAGCCCCGGCATCTGCTGTACCAATCGACCGTTCTCCATAATTCCGGGCCCTGCCAAAATTTGCTTTCATCGAAACGGTTGCTGCTGCCCCTGCGATTGCCGCATTGGCTCCTGCCAACAGAACATCCTGAATGTCATCTGATTCGCAGGCTTCCATTGCCTCAACCGCTGGAATTAATGCATCCATCATCGTTTTGTCGCCCACAGTTGCTTTTGTATTTTTTGCAACACCGGCTAATCCCGACCTGAAAGCCATTTTAAGCTGATTGGCATTGAGTGAGCTCCCGTCTGATCCATCTGCCATACCGAGGAAAAATCCACCCATCAGGGAACTTGTTGAACCGCTTGTATTGAGCATGATCCCAAATCCCATATTGGTAAACAACGATTTAAAGTCAGAAGCAGACGAAGCTGAAATAGCTGCACCCATCGCGCCAACGATAGCCGTACCATGGTCACCATCTCCTGTCACTGCATCCAACTGCGAAAAATAGTCAGACTTTTCCTTTACAGCCGAGAATGCAGCTTCCAGCATTGTCCGGAATTGATCAATTGATAATGTATTCATAAACCGTTATATCCAAAGTTGTATTAAACCCCTATTGTTACCCAGTAAGGAGCGTTCGAAAGTTTGTTTTTCAGATAATCAACATGGTCGTCATCGAGTTTGCCCAATATCATCTGGAAGCCGGCCTGCTCCTGAACCGTAAGCAATTCGGTAATCTTTCCATCAACCATTTCAATACCTGCTTCTGCAAGGATCATGGCAGCTTTACGGAAGATAATGCTCATCTCCATATGGGTAGTCGCACCAACACCATTGATGTAAAGCAAAACTTTGTCGCCTTTAACGGGTTGAAGCTTGCGCATCAGCAATGAAATCATCTGGGTAGCGACATTATCGGCGGAAGAAAGCTGTTGACGTCCACCTCCACCTTCGCCGTGTTGGCCCATACCAATCTCAATTTCGCCGGCTGGAAGTTCCGCAATGGTGGCCCCATTTTGAGGATGGGTGCATGAACGCATGGCGACTGCAAGGGTAGCCACCTGACTGTTAAAGCGTTGACCTATTTCGTAGATTTCTTCGATTGATTTGCCTTCTTCAGCAGCAGCACCTATGATTTTATAGAGTGGGATACAGCCAGCCAAACCACGGCAGTCGTCATCGGCAGCGTTAAGCCCGGCACTGATATCGTCATGAGTAAGCAATTTAACCACCTTGATCCCTGAACGTTCAGCCAACTGGGAGGCCATATTGGCACTCATCACATCACCTGAATGGTTCAGCACCACCAATAAAATTCCTGCATCACGTTTAAATAACTGGAGTGCCTGGAACAACCGTTGTGCTCCTGGGGCTGCAAAAATATCGCCTACTACCGAACAGTCGAGCATCCCTTCGCCAACAAAACCGCTTAATGCAGGTTCATGACCTGAACCACCAAGGGTTACAATGGCAACTTTGTCTTCGCTCTTCGCTTTTGCCCTTACAACAATGTTCTCTCCACCCAATTTTACCTTATCGGGAAAGGCCATAACGTAACCCTCAAGTACCTCGCGGGTTATATCGTCAGTCGAATTGATAAATTTATTGATCATAGCTTTTTAATTATTATCGAAACACATTAATTCAATGGCAACACCTTCTTCTTCAATAAACGCGCACATCAACCCTTCGCCTCCCTGGAAAGGTTCCAACACGATTGTCTTGCCTTCCATTGCACTTTCGAGGTTTGGGACTTCGTAAGCAATGTGGGCATGGGTTTTTAAAATTTCCGGCATCGTTGAGTCGGATTCAAACCTTAAAAACTCAATGTTATTTGCACTGTTGTTGAAATCTGTCAGAAACAGTTTCATACCTTCAACATAAAATTCGCCCTCTTTTGGGGTTGTGGTGGGAATACCCACGTGGTTAAATTTCCTCATGTGATCAAAAGTTTGAATAAAAAAATGATGAATCTATTTTTGTGTAAGCATATCTGTAAAGACAACTTTCGGATTGGTGAAGCGTAAACCTGCACCATCGTGGTAATTGGCATATTCGCTAACAATTGCGCCATTGTCGCCCGCAAATAAGAAGTGGAAGGATTCTGCTTTTTTTAATGCAACCACTTCGTCAACTTCCTGACGAACAAAACAAAGCGACGTAATTGCTCCTTTTTGGCTCTCGGGTAAAGCGGGAGGATTTGCCGTTGCTTCACCAATTCCAAAGTTATAACACCAACCATGGTTTACCTTCCATGACTCATACTTTGCAGGAAAGTTGGTAGCCACATGACCATGTTCCGGGATCATCTGGTTGGGAAGCAAATAGATCTCATGGCCAAAATAGCCATGTTCGGCATCGTTTACCCAGAATATTCCGGCCATTCCCACGTTCTCAAAATCACCCAGGTTAAAATCAGTGATCCAAATCCCTTTTTTTAAGGTTTCGCTAAATGGAACCCCATAAAATTCAAGCATATCGAGGTATGCTTTTTTGGCTACTTCGGGTTGAATCTTGCCGTCCTTGTAGAAATCGGCATTGGTGTACTTTTTTACGTAAACTTTCATTTCTTTCTTTTCTTCTTTTTTTGGACCGCATCCTGCAAAAAGGCTTACTGCAATGGCGATCATGATTAATTTTGCTGCATTCATCTTAATGGTTTTTTATTGTTTGTAATTATCAGATGTTTAATGTGTTGGTTAGAAAGCGTTCACTTCTGCAATCCCTTCTATTTCAAGCAACAGCTCCTGCCGGCATACATCGGCACAGATGTAAATTGTATTGATCCCGGGATAACTTGCTTGCATATAGTCTTGTACCTCACCCATTTGATCGTTGTTCTTGACATAGACACGCAATAGCTTGTAAGCTTTTGATTGATAGGATAATGGATAATTTTCGGATGAGATCAGATTGTCAATATTTTCCATTGTAATCCGGGCCTGTTCAACGACATCATCTGTAAAACAACTGTTCTCTCCCCTGATGGCTGCAGTCCCTGATATGAAGACTGTCTGATTATCCAATGATCCGACGATGCGGGCCCTTTCAAATTTCGGGGTTGCGTGGTTTTTTAAAAATGGATCAGGTTCACCCAAAAGTACCTGCTGCGAATAACGATGTGCCGGAACCTGCAATGGATTGTCCAATGCTTTGTTAATCTTTACTTTATCACAAATAGCAATAATTTCGACCATTATTCCACCCTGTTGTGTACCGATCCCGGTAGCTGCCGGATAGCCTGAAATCCAAACTGCTTTATTGTAAAACCGGCTTCTTGAATCATTAAAATCCTGGTAATGCTGACGCCCATTGTCAAACAAGGTGATGTTTTCGATGTAGTTCCATTGACGGACGATGTTCCCGATCTGAAAATTTTCGCTGGCCAATATCTTTTCTATCATTGAAAATACAATATCCGATTGATCTGAAAATGGGGCAGATATATCTGGCGGAAGTACGCCCCCTGTTATCAATTCGCGGCAATTGCCATCGTTAAAGATTACATAATTGTCCCCATAGAAAATATCCACTTCAACTGAGTTGGTTAAGCAGACCACTTCAGCGTTTAGCATCCCAATCAGTGGTTTTTGCGAAACGTAAGTAATGAGTGGGATACGATTGGGAAAATGCGCTTTGACACAATTGTTCAAAATCTGAAGTTGTTCAAGGTACTCTTCCGAATTTTGGGGCGAGCCAAAAAATACGATTTTAACAACCTGGCTTTCAGTACAGATCTGATCGAGCAACGATTGGCACATCTTTTCAAACGGCTCTTCGTGGATGCAGTATATTGTATAGTCCTTTTGGATCATTCTACGATTATTGTTCTGTTTAACTCAGAGTGAATTTACATATTCGACCAAATCATCAATTTCCTTCTCTGTGACTTTATCGGTGATATCGTGTTTGTAAGTCGAAAATACTTCTTTCAGTGTAACGGCACGACCGTTGAAAAGATAGGGTGCACTTCTCCAAACTTCTATCAATGTTGGTGTGTCCCAACCTGCTTCGAATTCAACGTTATCTCCAATCCGGTGCTTCTGCATATCTGTGAAGTAGGGGCCGCTATGGCAGGAGCCACATTCCAGATTCTCATAAACTTTCCCCCCCCTGATGGCTTTTTCGGACAATGTCCCGTTGACCAGATATGGACTAGGCAATGGGCGCAAAGACTTCAGATAGGTATCTACATATTCCGCCAATTTTGGATCAGAGTCGTAGAACTGGATAAATTTGAAACCTGCACGGACAGCCAGTTCCGCAGTTGCGCGTATCCCGCTGATCATACTGGGAGGGGTTACATGTGAATAGAGCAAACTCTTGCAATTCTTTGAGTTGCCAATCCCGTCGTTCATCAGGTCCCAGTTCATCCCGTCGGTCCGGGCATCGCCCGGGTGACAACCGTTGCACGATTGCCAGTTCTGATAACAATATGAAGCATCGTTAAAAACCTTTTCACCAATATTTGCAGGACTTTCAACCCGTTTGGGATTGTACGCAATGGTCGTTATTTCCTGTGATGCAATGTTTACAATGTTCAGCGTATCTGAAAAATAGGTAGGGATATATAACTTCCCATCCCTTATATAGATGTCGCGGGGTCCGTTTCCAACCATCGGCAACCGCTGGCGGATATCGTACATAAAGCGCAAATCGAACGATAGATTCTTTTTTTCAGGGTATTTTTCCAGCTTTTCGCGCATTGCTTTCTGGTCGATGATGCTGATGTCGTGCGTACCCGAATGGGCCACAAACAACTGATCATCGGTACAGGCAAGGCCCCATATCCCGGCAGCGCCACGGTCGGGTTCATCCAAAAGCAACGAACCCAAAAAACTCAGGGTTGGTACATCGATCACACTGACTGCACTTGTGTTCATCCATCCCTGGTGCAACTGCGAAGTGGGCACCTGAAACCGCCCAAGGTTATGCGAAACGTAGATGTATTTTCCATCGGTGGAGCTGCAAATCCCATGCAGGGCATTGCTCCCATTGCTTAATTTGACATTTTTAACTACCTTAAAATCAGTTAAGTCAATAACCGAGACTTCAGCGGTTACTGTATCCACATCGGAGCGTTGTTCAGGAAGGAAATTGTTGACGAACAAGTACTTTCCATCGGGAGTCATTGCACTGGCAACGGGTTCGCGCAAAACTTTTGTCTCGCGCAGCACCTTTCCTGTTAAAGCTTCAACTTCGCTGACCGTTGTTTTAAACTGGTTTAGGATATAAATGCGTGAACAATCCTTGTTCAGCAAAGGTGCCCGTGCCCCCATTCCAGTCTCCTTTTTATAAAGAACCTTTCCGGTGGTCAGGTCAATGGCTGTCAGCCAACCCTTATCATAGGATGAAGTCACATAAATTGTTTTTTTGTTTTTGCATAAACCTGTTACAGGTTGGTCGAATAACCACTTTTTTATTGTGGTACCCGATTGGTTGATGATGGTTACCGACTTTGTCCCTTTGTTGGCAAGGAGATATTGTTCGCCATCCAAAGCGATTGCGTTGGTTGTAAACATGGGTGTCTGGGCCACCAAATGAAGAGAAAGTGCAATCAACACCAGGGAGGTAACTAACTTCCGACAGATTTGAATGAGATTTGTAATATACTGTATCATAGTCATATAAATCAATTGATTAGCACTTGATTGCATTAATGTTACTTCATATAACCCAACTTTTCGGATATTTCGTTGGCACATGCGACAACTTCCCGACTGTATTCACCCAAAGATTCATCCGACAACCTTTCGGCTGGGCCGGAAATCCAGACAGAAGCTGCAATTTTACCCGCCATGTTAAAAATCGGAGCCCCGATGCACCTGACACCCGAAAGCTCTTCACCCATATCAACGCCGTAGCCGCATTTTTTAACACGCTCCAGTTCCTTCAGAAAATCCGATTGGTCGATGATTGTTTTTGAAGTATATTTTGTCAACTCAATTTTGGAAATGATGCAATCCCTCTCCCAATCATCGATGTTGGCAAGGAAAACTTTTCCGGGAGCCGATGCGTGGAGGCAAACCCCCATTCCGGGTTTAAGGATAAACGAAAAATGATGCGAGCCGATCACCTGTTCGAGGATCACGATTTTGGTCCCCATCAATGTCCCAAGGACTACGGTTTCGCGAAGCGTATCGCGCAGACGGCGCATCGGATCGTAGGAGTGTTCAATAATGGTTGTTGTGCCAAGTGTCGAAAGTCCGATCTTGAACATCTTGCGGGTAAGAATAAACGAACTGGTTTGCAGGATCTTACGCAGATAACCCATCTCTTCCAATGAGCAAACAATCCGATAAATGGAAGTTTTGGGCTGCCCCAGGATATTCACCATCTCTTGTATGGTCAGTCCCTGCGGATGCTGGGCGATCAGCTCAATGAGCTCCATCCCCTTCGCAAGAATGGGTATGTAATATTTGCTCTGGGAGGAGGGTTCCGTATCCACAGTTTTCAAGGATTAATTAGTT
>JBAXWR010000137.1:0-19169 GCA_037128295.1 Mariniphaga sp. | reverse complement strand
GTACTGCGTAAAGTGGGAGAGTAGGCCGCCGCCAACTTAAAGTGGCCCCGGATTCGTTAGAGTCCGGGGCTTTTTATTTGGGGCTGGGAGCATGGAGCATGGGGTATGGGGTATGGGGTTTATTAGAGGATAAAACTTTAGGATGCGGTATTCCGGTAACTTTGCGCCACAACCCACACGAGGATTTGCTGCTACAGTCATCCAAACAGAAAAAACAAACATTAGGATGTAGTGTCCCGGTGACTTGGTGCAACTGCCAGCACGAAGATTTGCCGATACAGTCACCCGGACACTAAAAACAAAGTCCTAAATTTTTTGTGGAAAAAGAAAGTGAAATAAGCTTTGGCAACAAATCAAACCTTATTTTTGTTATTTTTAACCTTAGTAAATAAATATCAAAGAAATAATGCCACCTTATTACCTTATTTTATCGACTGCTTTTGTCTTTCGATCAAGTTAATCCTGGAACCAATATAAAGGAAGCAAATTATCCTTTATCTGCTTTGTGGTTGCGCCGCTGGAATACTGAATACCATCTTTCTACAATAATGCAACCTCTACGAGGTATTGATTTCGTTTGAGGGTTATTCTTTTTTCTGTTCCATATATTCTTTTTTTCCAATAGGATAATCAATTAATTAACTGGTTTCGGGAAGGTTATTTTGAATTTACTTCCCTTTCCAGGCGTACTTTCAACTTTTATTCATCCATTATTCTTCTCAATAAACTCCTTACAAAGAATCAAGCCTAAACCAGTACCAGTTTCATCATTTGTCCCTTTAATATAAGTTTTGCTATCAAGATCAAATAATTTGTCCACCACTTTTGGCAACATACCGATACCATCATCGGCAATGGACAATTCCACACCATTTTCATTTTTATCGCTGGTAATCTTGATCTTGCCGTTCGGATAAGTGAACTTTATCGCATTTGATACAAGATTTCTCACGATCGTTCTTACCATATTCCTATCGGCATATATGAACGTTTCCGGCGCGATCTCTGATGTTAATTGAATCTTCTTTGCAGCAGTGGCGGAGTGAAATAACTCTAAGGTTTCCTGCGAAATGTTATACAGATCAATTTTATCTGGCGTCAATTCAATTTTTCCTGATTGCAAACGTGCCCATTCAAGTAGATTTTCCAATAATTTGAAGGCTGAACCTGATGCGTTCATGATATCTGAAATAAATTCACGGCGTTCCTCATCGGAAAAATTATCGTATTCCTCGTGAAGCATTCTTGTGAACCCTAAAATCGCATTGAACGGTCCTTTCAGATCATGGGCGATGATACCAAAAAATTTGTCCTTGGTTGCGTTTGAACGTTTAAGCGCTTCATTTATTCTTTCAACCTGTTCTTTCTGTGATTCAATTTCGTGATTTTGCTCCAAAATTTCTTTTGTTTTATTATCAACCTCTACTCTTAGCCGCTCATTGAACCGTATAATTGATGCAGTATGGTACCTCATATAAATCCATATCATCAGGAAGAGAAAAGCTATGCATAAACCATAAAACCATGATGTTTCCCAGAAAGGGGATGTGATATGAATTTTTAGGCTTAAAGGATTATCTGTCCAATAATCATCGTGATTTGAAGCGAGAACTTCAAGTGTGTAATCCCCGGAAGGCAAGCCATTAAAAATTATTTCACGTTTTGAATTCAGGTTGATCCATTGGTCCTTCAACCCTGTTATCCGGTATTTGTATTTATTCCTGTTTGACTGGTAAAAACTCAGTGCGGAAAACGTGAGGGAGAAAATTTTATCATTGTATGCAAATGTGATTTGTTTCAAATCTGTTAAAGGTTTATCGAATAAAACCTCTTCATTGTATTTTTTTACTGAAGTAAGTACGATATCAGGCTTAAAATGGCTCTCCCGGAAATTTTCAGGAGTAAAATAGGTCAGACCATTAATGCCTCCAAAAAACATGGTTCCCTTCGTATCCCTGAAATATGCCGAAGTATTAAACTCATTTCCCTGTAAACCATCTGAAACGGAATAACATTTAATCTTCATATCTTCCAGATCAAACTTGCATATTCCATTATTGGTACTTATCCAAATTTTTTTTTCATTGTCGGATAAAGCGGCATATACCACATCATTAGGAAGACCATTTTTTGTATTTATTCGGGTAAATGTCTCACTATTAATGTCAAAAATATTCAGCCCACCACCGTTGGTACCAATCCACAATCTATTATTCTCATCGCAATTTAAAAAAATGATAACATCGTTGCTTAAGCTATTTGGTTGATTTGGTTTGTTATTCCAGATGGTAAACGTATTATTAAGTTCATTTAACTTTGCTAAGCCAACTCCCTGGATGCCTACCCATAAATTTCCATTTAAATCCTTGGTCATGGCTTTTATTATACCGGTTTTCTGATTCTCAATTTTCATTTCACCTCTGGGGAAAGGTTCGTCTTTACCGGTTTTCAGGTTGTATTTTATGAGTCCATCACGGCCTCCAAGCCATAGAAAATCTTTGCCCGGGCAGATTGAATAAATGGTGTTTCCTTTAAAATTAAGCTTCGCAAGTTGATCAGTTTTTAGGTTCAAGCTGTAAAGAGGGGCTCCGTCCATTTCAGCACCTATATACAAGATACTTTCAGGATTATCGAAATCCGGCCTCATCACATATGGGATCAGTTGCTTGTCAATCACCTTGATGAGACCTGTTTTGCGATCAATTTTATTTAATCCACTGTATCCACCTACCCATATATAGTCATTGTTGGCATAAACGGATCGTAAACTTTGAAAGCTTAACGAATTATTTTTAGAATCTGAATCCGAAAGGGCATAAAGGTCAAGGTCCGATGATGTAGTTTGTTCCATTACTCCCTTAATTTCCTGATTGATTGTGTTAAACCCTGTTTGTAAAGGATTTAGATTATAGAGTCCATAACCGTTTGTTCCACACCACAATAAACCACTTTTGTCAAAGAAAATGGAACACACCGATCTGCCGGATATTCCGGTATTTCCGGGAGTGGAGAGGTAAATCTGATTTAATCTTCTCTTCTTTAACTCAAGTTGAAAAAAACCTGATTCCCAGGTTCCGAACCATAGATTTCCATCAGGACCTTTTTCAATGGACCAAAGCAAGCTGATTTCCTTTTTTCCTGTGCGATTGAAGTTGTAAAGGGGCCCTCTTCTTTTATCTTTATTATTATAAAAACAAAAGCCATTATTAAAGGTACCCAGACATAAGGAATCAGTGTTGATTTCGGCAATTGCGTAAATATTACTGCTGGGATCGATCAAATTATTCTCAGTAAACTTTTTTAAAGTATTATCGAATAGTAAAAGCGTTCCTTCGGTTGTACCAACCCAGATATTGTTATTGCTGGCAACCAACAATGATCCGATGGAATAGACTTCCCTTTTTGCTTCTAGCGGATTCAATTTTTGTGAAGTGCTCAAAACCGGTAATTTATAAAAAGTCACTGATTCATTGGAAGGGTCCAAACTGATCAAACATTCGTCGTCGGTGTAACCAAACCATATTACACCGGAATGATCAACTGCTAGATAACCAATCTCATTCTTTCTTGAAGTGGGCGATAAAATAGGATATCTTTTGAATTTGTTTGTGGCCGGATTAAACCGGTTTAATCCGTTGTATGTCCCAACCCAAATAGATCCGTCATTCCCAATGATTAGTCTTTTGATCTGATTACAACTGAGGGATGTTGTATCATCTGATTTACTGTAATAAACTTTAAAAGTGTATCCATCATAGCAGTTCAATCCATCCATGGTTCCGAACCACATAAAACCACTGTTATCCTGAATAATCGAAGATACATAGTTTTGAGAAAGACCATCTTCCTTCGTTATATAAGCCGTATTCTTTGCATAATTATTTCCACAGAGTAAACCTGCAAAGAGCATCAAGGTAATTATCAAAGAAAACGACTTCATGTGGTAGTTTTGAATTCAAAAATAGCATAAAAATAGGAATACAGGTGACATGGATTAAAATGGATTTACACGGATTAAAATTTCCGATTCACTTCCAGAAATCTCTATCAGGAACCCGAAAATATTCAATTATTTCAATTTATTTCTGTCAGTTTCCATCATTACCAGCAAATTTTAACCTATTTCCATCTATTTCAATGCATTTCCGTAATCAAAGCCTTTCCGGTATTCTCAACTTTTACCTTATACCCTGAATTATTTTTAATGGAGTAACCGATCTTATTTCCATTCCGTTTCCAGCTTAAACCAAAAGACCCATTATCGATAGGCATAACACCACTACATTCACTTAGGCCGATATCGGTAAACCGGACAGTTATTTCTTTTTTCAGATAATCAATGCGACCAACGCCCAAAATATCACGGTATAAAACATGGCCAAGATAGGATGCAAAACCGTGATCGCAACTTGCCTGTGCATCCATGTTTTCCCAAAGGGTTCCTGTGAGGCGTGCCATGTTGTAAAAATAATCTTGTATTTCACTCAGTAACTGAATCTGCAATCCGTATTGCGAAAGAATATCCATCCTAAGATAATTGCCCACAAATGCATTGGCCCTGAATACATTGGGATAAGTGACCTTATCATTGCGATTTGGCCCGAATTCGGTGGTCAGTTTTTTCCAAAAATCAGGATAGGTTTTCGGAGTGGCAACATTGAAAAAGAAAGCATAATACTGACAAACCTCCGTCGTGTTTTGGGTAACCTCCAATTTCCCTGCACTGTTTCTGACTGCATTGTCAACAAAGAAAGCTCCGTTCCATGACTGTTTTTTTATCGTTTCTTTTATTTTTTCACCTCTTTGAATCCAGTTGTGATTTTTGTATAGCTCCCCTGCCTTTGCAAGTGCTTCACTATAAAGCATATTGGTTGGATAATTTACATCACGGACAAAGTTGTTTGCTTTTGACCACTCGACAAATATCCAGCTATCCAGCTTTTCAAGCAACCCGTCGCTATTTTCAAACTTTGAAAAATAGGTTAGGAGTTTTTCAATCCGGGGTTTAAGGCTGGCAACCAATTCAGGATCGCCACCGCGTTGTGCAAAATCGTTTACCTGAAGAATAAACCAAAGCGACCAATTGGGAATAAAAACCCCGTCGTTGTGATCGGCAGGATAACACATGGGAACCATCCCTTCAGGAAGAAAATCAAAATGGTCGGGCAGAGAATAGTTCTCATAAAAATTGCGGGCGACTGCTGATTTTCCTGTAAAATCTTTCTCCATGATTGCTGAAAAATAACTGTCGCAAAGCCATCCAGCCCTTTCGCGTGAAGGACAATCGGTGAGGACGTCCACTGCATTCTGTCGGAAGGTCTGCCTTGCTGCCGCGAATATCGCATTTAGTTTATTGTTGCTACTTTTGAAAGATGTCATAGCATTTTCAGGATAGGCATATTCACGTAGAGAAATATCCTTGAATTGACACTTTCCCTTCAATACGATAACCTTAAGATATTTAAAGGTATAAGGTTCAAAGGTTTCGATCTGGTAATTGCCAGGTTCCAGTTCATAAACTACCTGATTATTGACATCCTGCATCCTCACTTTGGTGTTCACGTCACCGTTTGTGAGCATTTCGTCAAAATAACAAACCACTTTTGAAGGAACCGAACAACTAATATTTGCTTTGATAAACCCTGTTAAATCGCTTCTGAAACCCAAAGTTGAAAATTCATTCTCTCCAAGGTCAATCACATTAAGATAAGGTTTCTTCGAGTTATCCTGGCTCTTGTTCGTGATCTCCTGCATCATTTGTGAGGGCAACTCCACAAGTTCCGATTCCGGATATCCCTTGAATTGGGCACTTATCTTGGTCAGCGAACGGTCTTTCTTGTATTTTGATGGCATTTGAAATCCGATGATCCCTCGTACGCAGATAGAATCAGGGGATACAACCTTGAATTCCGGCAAAAGGATATTCCGTGGCAACAGTTTTATAGCGGGTTGTACAGAAAGTTTTACCTGACCGGAAGGAGCAATTGATGAGGTTTTCCATAAGTCTGAATTTTTATTTAACCGGTAATATTCGGTGAACGGGCGCTGAAAACTATAACGTTCCACCTTTTGGACCCTTTCCGGAATCTGAAAGGCAGTAAAACCGGCATCCTTTCCGGTTGCGAGAATGAGCTTTCCCTCAGCTTCCACCTCGGCTTTTAGAAAGGAGGGCTGATCCATAGTGTAATAGGTGTTTACATTGTAGCCTGCCACCTCAATCGCCAGGATATTTTGACCTGGTCTTACCTTTTTACCAAGATCATATTCGTCTATTCGAAAGAATCCATGAGCCGCACGGGCAGGTCCATAACCCAAAAATTCCCCGTTAAGGAATACCCGATAAATCGTTGATGCAGTTATTCTTAATTTTAGTGTTCCTTTTGCAGCCGACTGAAACGTTCCATGAAAGCCAAGGTTCAGGTTCATCTCTTTTTCACGTCCCGAGACCCAGACAGGCAAAGCATTTTTGATCAATATCTGTTCCGATGATGCACCTGAACATGGGGGAACCTGAACTAGGAACATCAGGATGCAGAAATACAAGAATTCTGGTAGAAAGCGTTTAATTTTAGAAGAATGCCAATTCAATTTCATTTGCAACGACTTTACTTAATCTGTCATAAAAGTACGATTTCAATCTGGAGTTCAACCCAATTTGAAATGGTTTGCAAGATAATAAATTGATCTTCTTATCCGTTACTATTTTATTGTTAGTTTTTCCAATAACACGATGAATCTAGCCGATACAGAAGAATGGATAATTGGATATTTAGTTAATCAAACCTTATTTTAGATCGATGTCGGATAAACAAACTTTAGGATGCGAAGTACCGGGGACTTTGAGCAACCACCCGCACGAAGATTAGCTGATCCAGTCACCCGGACACTAAAATCAAACTTTAGGATGTTGTGTCCCGGTGACTTTGAGCAACTGCCCTCACGAAGATTGGCCGCTCCAGTTACCCGGACACTAAATCAAAGTTCGAAATTTTTTATGGAAAAGAATGTAAAATAAGCTTTGGCAACAAATCAAACCTTATTCGCTTCATTTTTAACCTTAATAGCTTGATGCCAGAGAGATAACCCAACCTTATTTACCTTATTTCTATTCGACGGATTAATTTATGTGAAACAAATTATAAGGGAAAAATTTATCAAAGAACTTTTTTCAAATGAATTTATCAGCAGACTGATCTGATTACTTAATTGAAATAAATCGTAAATCATAAACCATTTGTATATCTAATAGTTTGAGTATCTTTTTTTACACGTGAACAACTCCTTCAAACCATTTTTACCTGTCATCATTACGATCACCAGAATCAATCCATAAATAATCTGGCGCATATTTGCAGCTATGCTATCTGGCATACCTACAAAGCGAAGGGCTTCGGGAAGAAGGACCAAAAAAGCAGCAGCCAAAAAACTGCCGGTCAAGTTGCCCAAGCCGCCAATAATTACAATTGAAAGAATAAATATGGATTCGTTTACCGTAAAACTTGTAGGGTCTATGTAGGAAATGTAATGGGCGTACAATGCTCCGGGAATAGCGGCAAACATTGCACTCAGCGTAAATGAAACAGTCTTAGCGAGCAGCACATTTTTCCCTATGCTTTGGGCATAAATTTCATCTTCGCTGATTGCCGTCAACGTCTTGCCAAAACCTGATTTAGAGATATTTCGCAACATAAACCAAATAATTGTAACAAATAGTATAGAAAGTAAAAGGAACGGAATTTTGCCATCCAAACTTAGTCCCAAAAGATGGATGGAAGGTATGCCGGGAATACCGAGTGGCCCTCGTGTTAAGTCCATCCAGTTGTTCATGATTGCGAAAAGAATGACTTGAATACCCAGGGTACAAATGATAAAATAATCTTCTACAGTCCGTAAAGCGATAAGTGAAACAAAGAACGCGATAGCTCCACTGATCAGCATTGCCAATGGAATGTTTAACCAAAATGAAAAACCATATTGTGTTGAAAGTATGGCGGTGGTATAAGCACCTATACCATAAAAACCTGCATGTGATAATGAAATTAGCCCGGTAAAACCAGCTGAAAGGTTTAAGCTTTGAGATAGCAAAGTGTAAAAACAAATCAGGATTAAAAGGTGAATTAAGTATTCCATATTACACCTCCACTTTTTTAAGCCGTTTGCCACTAAAGCCAAGCGGTTTCCAGATTAAGAATAAAATAAGGATAATGTAGGTAACCGCATCCATCCATTTGGTATCAATGTAATATGCTGCAAGATGTTGTGTTGTAGCAACCAATAGCGAACCGGCAATTAACCCCCTGGTGCTGCCAACTCCTCCGATGATCATTGCCACCACGCCGTAAAGCAAAAGGTTGAAACCGAAGGTGGGTGTCATATTTGTATCCATAGCAGAAAGTATTCCGGCTATGGCAGCCAAAGCCGAACCAATTCCGAAAGCCACCAGAATAACATTATTGGAGTTGATTCCGTAAATATTGCAAAGTTCAGGGTTACTGGCTACAGCCCGGATGGATTTTCCTGTTGCAGTGAAATGGAGGAACAAATTTACAGCAACAAACAAAGCAATAGAAACTAAAATGGTAATAATCTGCACAGTGGTGATATAAGCCCCAAAAATCTGATTGCCAACGGTCACTTCCGCCGTATTGATGATTTTTGTATCGTCCCCAAAGTAAAGGGAAATGCAATTTTGCAAAACCACATACAAGCCGATTGATGCAATCATATAGGCCAATGCCGAAACATTCTTTTTTCGCATCTGTCGGTAAACCAAAACCTCACATAAAATACCGACAAACGTTGTTGATGCAATCGCCAAAACAACTGAAACAGGAAAAGTGATTGAAAAATTATTTGCAAAAAGAAAAACTAAATAAGCACCAGCGGAGATAATTGCGGCCTTAGCAATATGAAAGAACTTGGTGCAGTAGTAAATCAAACTAAACGACAAGCCTACTAATAAATAAAGTTGGAAGCTCAATAATATATTAATAAGAATTTGCAATGTTTTAATATTTAAATATCTAATTTTGTTGCAAATTTACAAAATGACTTTGACTATTTACAAGAAAATTCCACCACTAAATACTATAGATGGATATAAAGATGTTTTAATTGAAGAATGTAACGAATCCTTAGTCCATCTAGTTGAAAATGCGAAATTAAGAATTGCTTATACTTATTTTCAGAATAGTTTTGAATACGCTGAAAAAAATTGTTACATAAGATGTTCTGTTGCAAATATGCTATCTGTGGCTGCAAATAATTTGCCTAATGGAATTGTTTTAGTTGTAAATGATGGATGGAGACCATTTAAAGTTCAATTGGAAATATATAATAGAATGCTTGAAAGTATAAAGCAAATTCATCCTAATTTTTCTGAAATTCAACTACATGAAGAAACTGCAAAGTTTGCATCCGAAGGAAGTTTGAATACGAAAATGCCATCGCCGCATTTTACAGGTGGTTCTGTTGATGTTACACTTGCCAATGATAGTGGTTTTGAACTTAACATGGGTAGCCAATTTGATTCATGTAATAACGAATCTGGAACGCGATTTTTCGAAGAAAAAAGTGAAAAAGGAATTGAGCTTCCAATAACCGATATAGAAGCTTTATACAATCGTAGAATTTTATTTCACTGTATGATTGGAGCAGGATTTACTAATTATTCAAACGAATGGTGGCACTTTGATTATGGAAATCAACTATGGGCAAAAATTAAAAACACATCTGCAATTTATGGTTTAACGAAGCCTCTTTCGTTCCAAGGTGAAAACATCCTATAAATTGGGTGCAACCATTGGGGATGTTCTGCCCAAATAACTTTTTCCAATTCGTCGCACAAAGTGTTGACTTCAAATTTAGTTAATACTTTATCAGATGAACGGAAATAGTCATACTCGATAGCCCAATCTTCATTTAAAGTTTCTTTTTTCTCTATTAAATCAACTTGAGTATGCTTTGCAAAATAGAACGGAAAAATATCAATAGAATCAATTAAATAACTATAATTCAAACAAAATTCGATTGTATTCATTGCTTCATCTTCCCCTGTGCCAGGATAGCCAAACAAAGTGAACAGGTGTGTTTTAATACCCATGTCAGAAAATGCTTTTAATTGTTCGATTACTTTGTCAGAATCAGATTTCAAAAGCAAGTCTCTGCTGGTTGAAGTAATTAGCTCCAAACCAATGTATACTTTTTTAAGTCCTGCATTAGAGGCCAATTTCAAAAATTTTATATCAGTCCAAAAATCATCTAATCTTGCATATCCTTCAAAGCTACAATCAATTTTTTGCTTTATTAAGTCCTTTGATAATTTTTTTAATATTGATGGGTGAAGTGCTTCGTCGACAAACTTGAAATTACGAATGCCCGTAAATTCTATACCTTGTTTAATATCAATTAAAACATTAGATGGGTTGTCATTCCCTAAAAAACCGTTATTCCCATATGAATATGGAATATCGCAAAATTTACATTTGCCATAATAGCAACCGCGTGAACCAAGAATTGGCAAATAATGATTTCCCCAGTATTTTTCATTTTCAATGCCAATGAAAGATGGTCTTCCAAATTCAGAAGGCTTTAAATATTCGATTCTATTTTTCCTTATTCTACCATCATCATTCCAAATCAAGTTAGGAATTTTTGACAGTGGAAGGTTGTTATTTATTGAAAAAATATATTCTTTGAAACATCTTTCTCCTTGAAATATAACAGCAGCATCTATCAATTCAAATATCCATTCTTTAATAAAATTATCTCCTAATCGAGTTATCATATTGCCTCCAACAATTATTTTCCCTATATAACCAGCATTTCTTAAAAAGCGAATTGCAATTAATGAAGTCAATAATTGCGAAGGCACAGTAACTGAAAATCCAACAAATTGAATATCATTAGATTTAATATTACTCAATAAAGAATCTACTAACATCTTATCAAAAGGAGATTTAAATTGAGAAAATTCCCTAATTGATTCTGATGATTTTAAATTACAACCAACATAATTAAATCCTGATTGAATATCCCAAAAAGCTTTATATGGAGCTACAATTTCAGATAGCCTATCTTGTGAATTAAAATAAAGTCCGTTGTAATCATCAAGATTGAAGGAAGCCCCGACATTATTAACATCAATTTCTGAAATTGCAAATTTATGACAGTGACTAAATTCAATATTTAAGTCTAGGATGGAAACATTCAATCCACAACTCATAAGATAACCTTTAAGTAAAGGCAAGGCAAAATACACACCTCCAGAAAGGAAAGTCCAACCTGGAGGTTGGATCAACAAAATATTTGAAAAGGATACATCAGATACCTTTTCCACTTTGTGGCATTCTTATAGAAGATTTTTTTTTCACATTAACCATTGCAAAACGTTCTTTGACCTTTGCTTTAATATCTTTGGATTTATCAATTTTAATATCAGTCATAATTATTTATATTTAAGAATTGGATAAATATTAATTCCTAATTTTTCATCTTTAAGTATTCCTTCGTTATCTTCATCCTTATCTGTTAAAAATACTTTATTTAAATCACTACAAATATCGTTCCATTTATCCTTAGAACTTTGATTTTTATGATATATTTGAACATGTGCAAAATCAAAGGTTTCGTCGTATACTGTTTTAAAGCAAAAGACCCAGTTTTTTTTACCTTTTTTTTCCCTTATCGCAAAATAATCAAGGGCCTTGTGGTGGATACTGTCCCATAGTATTTCATTCAATTTTTTTAAATTTTCTTCTGCATTTGCCTCAAAAGTATTTAAAATGTCTAGCTCAATCACCTTACAAGAATTATTATTATGCATAATGCTTAATATTTCTGAAAGAGATTCATTCTTATAATTGGCATTAGTATTCTCATCTACTTCAGAAAACATTTTGTCACCTTCTCCATCTAATGAAGTATATATCAATTGTTCTGCATTACAACTCCTATCTTTAATAACTCCGAATTTCTTATTTAATTGCCTAATAAAATCATTTTTTTTTAGGCTTTTGCTTTCAGCCCCAAAATATTTAATAACATTCTCCTCATCCTTCTCGTGATAATTGATAGTTAGAAAATGTCTTTTAATAATTAATTCAGATTTCGTTGCTTTTATACAACTCCACAAAAATTGATCCCAATCGGAATCGCTCTTTTTTCCACCTTTATAATTTAAAAATCGTTCGGGAGGCAAAACTAAAACAGCATAAATTTCGTAATCTGTTTTAAACCTTTCAATATATTCCTTGCTTTTTAGTAAAGCATCAAAAGTTTTATTCAAAATATTTCCAAAAAACTCAAATTTGGTTATAAATGCATTATTATTCATGAATTCTTTCGATGTTTTTCTATAATACTCATTTACAGAACTAAAAAGCCAGGTGTCAATAGTTTCTTCACCTGCAATTTTTTCTTTAAAAATCAGTAATTGTTCGGATATAGTTTTTGTAAAGTCATCAAATACCATTGACAAAGGATTAGATTTTGATAAACTGTCACGAAGAACATTCAATCTTTCACTAATACCAGATATGCTGTATATGGTTTCAACATTTTTAACAGTCTTTTCAATAGTTATATTAGCTGCTTCAATTGTCTTTTTAAGGGAATCCATTTGTCGTTTTCCATCCACATATTGTTCCCTAAGTTGAAGTAATTCGCTTATTACATTGGTTGCGATATAGGCAACAACTCCAATTAGTAATGCTCTTAAAAAGTCTGCCGAGAATTTTGCAAAGATTTCATTATCAATTGATCCATTAAGTCTAATTTGGTAATCTTTATTTAGGAACAAAGTAAATACAGCTATTGTAAAAGTCCAAAGCCAAATATTCCTTAATGAAAATGGGATATTAAGAATTGCTCTGTTAACCCACCAACTTACGTTTGATTGATAACACATTTGTATTGCCCTCATTCTTGTTGCTTTTTGATTTTTATCTAAATCTTCAAAATTAAAAAGATTTTCAAATTCATTTTTATGTGATTCCAATAAAAATGGCATAGATATTCCATTTTGAAGAATCAGCTTTTTGGTAAATTTCTTCTTCCAATCATCAATATTTTTTTGCAAAGACTTAGGAATATGTGATCTCAATATCTTTTTATGTATATAAAGCCATAAGAAATATAGCAAAATAGGAATAAAAAAAATGAATTTTTGTATTATGTCAACATTTAGAAAAGAAAATAAAAATAATAAAACGGATGATAGCATGACTACCAATAGAGTATTGGTAGTAGTAATAACGATTTCTCGACCTGCTTTTTTACCTAAACCATTGTCTTGATAATTAGTCTCTATTAATGGAATGGAAGCAGGTGGGGATAATAATTGTTCTATTATTTCGACTTTGTCTCTGAAGTCTTCAAAGCTCTCATTCGTTTTTAATTGATAAAATGGCATTATTTATAAAGTTTAAATTCTCCTTTTATGGCTTGATAAACATAGAAGGACTTATTCACTTCTCCATCCTTATCAAAGGTTGTTATTCCTGTAATTCCCTTATATCCGTTTAAACCATTCATTGCATATAAACCAGTTTTAATTTTTTCTGCATCGAACCCATTCGTTTTAATAACGGTTGCTATGATTTTTGTAACCTCATAATAGTATGCAGCATAAACATCAGGTTCCTTATTATATTTCTTGTTAAAATTTGAGTTGAAAGAATTTATCATGTTATCAGAGACTCCATAACCCAAAGCTAATGTAGTGTAAAATGTACCTTCTGCTGCTTCACCTGCAATATTTATTAAATCCTCAACCATTGCACCATCACAACTGATAAATTTTGCATTTAGCCCCATTTCTTTTGATTGCTTTAAAAACAAACCAGATTCAGCAACATGCAACGGGAAGAAAACAATATCAGGATTCGTTGCTTTGATCTTTACAATTTGTGTTTTCAAATCTTTAATTCCCAAGTCAACTCCTTCAGAGATAGTTATTGTACCACCAAGTTCTTTATATTTAAGGACAAAAGCATTCTTTAAAGTTGTTCCATAATCATTGTTCTGGAAAACAATGGCCGCCTTTCTTGATTGTAGTTTATTAAAGCAAAATGAAGCAACATCATTTCCTTGTTTTGAGTTAGGTGGAGTAATTCTAAAAACATAATCACCTGCGTCAGCAATACCATCTGCCGTAGCACTCGCACCAATCAGCACTACCTTAGCTTTGTTTACTATTGGTGCAACAGCAAAAGTAACAGAAGAACCAAAGGGACCTATTATAACGGGAACTTTATCTGCATTTACTAATTTGTTAATTGCATTAACTCCATCAGTAGCGTTTATTTTATCGTCCTCAAAAATTACCTTCAAAGGCTTATCCAGAAATTTTTCGTTGTTGATCTCTTCTATTGCAAGTTCAACACCTTCTTTAGTCGATTTTCCATAATTAGCACCACTTCCTGTTAGCGGTGTGCTGCAACCAATAACATATTCAAGTGCATTCTTTTTTGACTTATTGGATGAATTACAACATGTAAAAGCCAATACAATCACCAATAGTATTAACGGAATTTTTATTTTTTTCATCATGTGTTGTATTTAGAAATTAAACAAATACTTGATTTAAGCTATTGACATCAAAAGTCTTATTCACTTCACCTTTACTGAAAACCCTGCCCAATTTCAACCCAATTACCTTATTGGCAATACGCGTACATTCTTTAACCCGATGTTCAACAATTAGTAAAGTGATACCATTATTCACATTTAATGCCTTTAAATTATCCGCAACAAATGTAATATTTTGTGGTGACAAACCAGTAAAAGGTTCATCGATTAAAAGCAGTTTTGGTTCGTGCAAGGTTGCCATTGCAAGCGTGAGCAATTGCCGTTCACCACCGCTCATTTTCATGGGTGTCCTGTTCCGGTGCTGTACAAGTGAAGTAAAAAGAGTGAGGGTATTCTCAATCCGATGCTGCAATTTTTTTTTGTCAAGTGATAAACCTGCCATTTCCAAATTTTCTTTCACCGTAAGGTCTTCAAAGAGGTTGTTCTTTTGTGGAATGTAAAGCAATCCTTTTTCCAAAAGTACAGAAGTTGGTTTGCCTGCGATGTTCTCGCCATTAAAAATAACGGCACCTATCGCTCCAATGGTATTTGCTGAATGCCAAAGTGGCAACAACCCAAAAATAGCTTTAAGCAAGGAGGATTTGCCGCTTCCGTTGCTCCCGGCAAGCAAAACTATATCTCCTTTGTTTACCTCAAAGGAAATATCAAAAAGCACTTGCTTCTTGCCATAACCGGTTGATATGTTTTCGACTTTTAACATTATTTCAGATATATGCCTCCATTACCTGTTTGTCCTTCCTAAGCATTTCCATTGTATCAAAAATATACATTTTCCCTTCATTCAAAAAGAAAATTTTGTCGGCAACATCGGCAATAAAATCGATATTGTGTTCGATCAATAAAATGGTTTTGCCTTGTTCTTTTAAATGCTTTAGCAGCGTCGCTATCTTGTTGCGGTAATCTGGCTGTATTCCTGCCACAGCTTCATCAAGTAAAAGAAGCGTGGCACCGTTGGCAACACAGCAAGCAAGCGAAAGGAGTTTCTGTTGCCCGTAAGAAATCTCACCGGCCATTGAATTTTTCACATCCCCCAAAAAATATTGGCCAATAATCTCATCTGCCCTCTCAGACAATTTATTGCTCGTATTGTGGTGTAGGCTTTCTGGCAAAATGGCAATAAATGAATTGTCAGTTGGGTTGTGGTGCATTGCAAGGATTATATTTTCCTTAACCGTAAGTTTTGTGATTAGCCTTAAGTCCTGAAAAGTCCTGCCAATACCATGCCTGTTAATTTTATAGGGCTGTAAGTTTGTGATCTTAGTCCCTGCATCTCCGGAAGCACCGACAGAAAACAAAATTTCGCCGTTTTGTGATTTGATAAATCCATTGATAAGATTGAACAAAGTTGTCTTCCCAGCGCCATTGCTTCCCATCAAAGCATATATTTGGCCCTGCTCCAATGACAATGAAAGGTCTTTGAGGATTGGCTTATCAGAAGTATAACCAAAAGTAATATGTTGAAGTTGTAAAACCAATGCTTAAATGCTTTAAAATAAGGCAATAGAATTAAATAGTATAATGTTGCAAGATAAGCACTAAAAAATTAAAATCAATAGGTCAGGAACCATTTCAACAAATAAAAGCAAATACTTACTGTGAAATTAAGATTAAATATCAGGAAATAAGGTAGATAAGGTTTTTGTTGGGGTCAAACGAAGGCTATTAATGTAGAGAAAAGAATGCAAATAAGGTTGTCGGCATATCAAAGCCTAATTATTCTACATCAATTTTAAACAATGAAGTAGAAAATATGGTGTTTAGCGTTAGGGTTTAACTTAGTGACCGGGTGAGTGTTGTTTAACTGAAAACTCACCGGGTCACTGTCCTAAAGCTGGAGGAAATTCATCTTTTGATGGATCTTTCAAGGGCAATAAGGATTATCTGAGGACTTACAAAGATCATCGGAGGTATTACAAAGATCATCGTAATGGTTACAAAGATCATCGGAGGCGTTACAAACATCATCGTAATGGATACAAAGATCATCGGAGGTATTACAAAGATCATCGTAATGGGTACAAAGATCATCGGAGGCGTTACAAAGATCATCGTAATGGTTACAAAGATCATCGGAGGGCTTACAAATATCATCGTAATGGTTACAAATATCTTCGGAGGCATTACAAACATCATCGTAATGGTTACAAAGATCATCGGAGGCATTGAAAATGGTATCGGAACCGTTATGGAAACCAAAGGGACGGTGTCTATAATGATCCTTGATGTTTTTGGCAAATTATTTCGTTCCATGAAAAATAATCCTGTAAAAGTTTCACAACCCCTTCTTTTTCTCCTTTTTATTTGGTAAATTTACCCATACAAGGCATTTAGAATGAATTGTTGATCGTATTGTCTCACCTCAAAATTTTAATCATGAAACGTCCAAAGGAAGTACAGCGTCTTTTCAACAGGTCGGATGAGGAGATGCTACAGTTGTCGGAAGTTCAGCTTGTGTCGTTTATTGCCAACAAAAATTCGTTTGTTGTGCGTTTTCCTCAATTTGCAGACCCTTTTTCGGTAGAATGGGCCAATGCAATTGCAGCAGCACGGGGCGTAATGCCCGATTATGTCTCGGTTGCCAACCAGAGCAGTCAGACCGAGGCCCTGGAAGCATTAATGGAAAAGGGAAGGGAGATTTTTCAGACATTGATCCTTTGTACTAAACTCGCTTTTCCCAACGATGCCTCCATCCTTCACTCTATGGGCAATTCGAAGTATAATACTTCATCGCGAAACCACCTCAAGTTTCCGGTTTTGCTCCACACCGCTTATGATGTGGCCTCCAAACCTGAATACAAAGCAGCTTTGCTTTTGCATGGTTTAAAGGAACAGGAATTGAACGAACTGAAAACCCTTTCTGCAACCATTGTTGACCAGACAGTTTTGCAGCAGAATGCAAAGATCGAACGCTCGCTCGATTTGGACATTCGCGTTACTGCCATGAACACCGTTTGGGAAAAGATGTCGCTGGTTTGCCAATGTGCTAAATTGATTTTCCAAAACGATGCTGCCAGATATGAGTTGTTCAAACTATCGGAAGGGGCAGTTGCTGCACCAAAACCAGTGGAAGCTCCGGTTGCAGTTGGGGCGGGGAAATAGAATGGGATAAAATGAATCGTTAGTATATTTGCACCTAACAGGGATATTCCCTAAATTTGTTGAAATTTTAGGTTGGGTTATGAAAAATATCAGTATTGAATTAGATAAGAATCAGTTTATTAGGCTATTAAAGAAGCTTGACCAAAATGACAAGTTGGAAATATATAACGAGTTGAAAAAATCGCTATTTCTCGATAGGTTCAATAAGCTTTTAAAATCAACAAAGACCAATGAGTTGTCTTTAGAAGAAATCACTCATGAAGTTGAATCTGTAAGAAAGCAGCGATATGAAAATGGGAGGCAGATCAACTAAAATTATCGTTGACACTAACATTTGGATATCATTCTTGATTGGAAAAGATTTGAAAGGGCTTCAGAATCACATAGATTCTGATAATATTGTAATTATTACCTGTGAGGAGCAAATTCGTGAATTATCGGAAGTGTTCAAAAAGCCAAAGTTAAAGAAGTATTTTACCAAGGAACAAGTACATGAGTTTTTCGAGCTTTTAGATGAGTCATCTGAGATGTTTTCGATAAAAACAAAAGCAAATCTGTGCAGGGATCCAAAGGATAATTATTTGGTTTCTTTGGCTTTTGATTCACAAGCAGATTATTTAATAACAGGAGATAAGGATTTGTTGGAGCTGAATACCATTTCAAAGACAATTGTTCTCAATTACAGCGATTACGACCAAATTGTTATCCCATAATAAATCCAATATTTTACACTATTGGCGTTCAAGTGTTAGAATTTAATTAATGACCGTGTGAGTGTTGATTGCATGAATACTCATACGGTCATTTTTCCTAAAAGTAAATTAGGTTTTAGTTGGTGGTTCAAACGATGGTTACTAAGTTCCCTCGAATTTTATTTTAAACAACCAATTTCATCGACAATGTTCAACCCGCTTCGGGGTTGCCGTTGGGATTTGTACATTTACCCCCGGTTCCGCAGGCTCCACCGGGGGTTATTCAAATTAAACCCTCTTCGGGGTTCTTCTTGTTCCACAACTTATTTTGAATTCTTTTTTTTAACGATTCTCCTTAAAATTAAAATATTCCAACAACCACGCAGTGGTTGAACGTAAATAGCCCCCGGTGTAGCTTGCGGAACCGGGGGTAAAAAAACGTACATCAACACAACCCCGAAGAGGGTTGAACGTATATATTCGGCATAAAAAAATCATTAAAGGACAGATATTAAGGTAATAAGGTTTTGGTTATGGGTTAAGTCGATGGTTACGAAGGTAAAGAAAAGAATGTAAAATAAGGTTTGTCGGCATATCAAAGCCTATTTATTCTCCATCAATTTTGATCCATGGAATAGATAATAAGATATTTGGGTAAACCAAACCTTATTATCCCCCTTTTCAACCTTAGTAACTAAATGTCAAAGAGATAACTCAACCTTATTACCTTATTTATATGATATTGTTATTCAATTAAATACAAATTGAGGGAGTTTCTGAAACTTTTTT
>JBAXWR010000136.1:0-19179 GCA_037128295.1 Mariniphaga sp. | reverse complement strand
GGAGATTGAATAATCATGGCGGATTCGGTAACAACGAGGATTTTGTTACTTTTGTATTTGAATCGAAAACAGACATTTGATGGAATTGCAGATTTTAACGGCAATATCTCCGATTGACGGAAGATACCGGGATAAAGTGGATGCCCTTGGAGATTATTTTTCGGAATTTGCCTTGATCAAATACCGCCTCTTTGTTGAAGTAGAGTATTTTATAGCCTTAACCGAAATTCCTTTACCACAGCTAACTACCTTGAATGATCAGACCCAGGTGGAGCTAAGAAATATCTATCACAATTTCTCTCTCGAGGATGCCGGCCGGATCAAGGAGATTGAAAAAATCATTTAGATATAATCTGAATATGCTTCGCAATTCAGGATACATTAATGCTGAAGTTGATGAATTGGGAAGTGAGTATACTAAACTTGGATTTTATAACTAGGAAGTAGTTATTTTAATATTTAATATTATGGATGAATTTAACTTTTTCAAAAATCTGCACCTGACAGAAGAAGGGCACACCTCTATTTTAAAAAGGATTTTAAGTCCAAGAGGAACTCATGGTTATAGAGATGCTTTTTTACGGCTTTTTCTCGAAGGTATTGGCGTATCATATAATTATGAACAAGAATGGCATGTATCAAGTAAAAAAAGTGGGGAAAGAGGGATTCTTGATTTAATCATCTTTAATCAGGATAAGAGTACAATCGTTGTAATTGAAAATAAAATTAAAAATGCTAAGGATCAACCATCACAGCTATACAGATATTGGAGAAATGAGATTTATGAACCAATGCTAAAGTCAGGTAAGCATTCACCAGATTATCTCATTTCAAAAGAAATTAATGAAAACGAGGAAATAACTGATCATTATAAGGTAATTTATCTGACTACAGATGGTCGTAAAACGATAGACGAAAAATCTTTGAAAAGACCAAAATCCAGTAATGGAAAATACGATGGTTTTCCAGATAAACTGAAGTTTAAAGTAACAGAAATAAGCTATAAAAAGGACATAAAAAATTGGTTAAAAGAGTGCAAAAAGGTTGTTAACAAAGATGAGTCGTTACGTTTATATCTGATATTAGACCAATATATTGAATGGATTGGTTAAAACCTTAATGCGAAATTCATAAAGCAGAAATAATCAGAAATAGTGTTGTTCGACCATCAGGTCAGAATTAGAAAACACTTTGAAAGCTGCAGAACAGCAAATTAAAGGAGGATATAGATATCCTCCTGATATGCAATTACTTGTAACAGAAACCGTATTGAAGCAGGCTGAATTGATCGCGAATGAATTGACACAATGAAAAGGGGATCATTCCACCCCTTTGACCTTCATCCTGATCCCATAAACCGACTTTGAAGCGGTGATAAAGAGTAGGTGGCGGTCTTTCCCACCAAAAGTGACATTCGCTGTCCAGTTTTCGGGAATCGGAATGTTGGTTATTTTTACACCTACAGGATCGAAGATGGTGACCCCTTTGCCCGAAAGATAAACATTTCCCTTGTTGTCGATGGTCATACCGTCGGAACCCATTCCGGTGAAAAGTGTTTTGTTGGAGAGTGCCCCATCTTTTCCGATCATATACTTCCATGTTTTACCATCCTTAATATCAGATATATACAATATTTTACCATCAGGTGTGCCAATAATCCCGTTGGGCTGTTTCATATCGGTCACCACCCTGATCAACTTCGTGGCTCCCGGTGCCAGGTAATAAACATGTTCGCCATCCTGTTGCGAGGTTTGGTGATCCCACCATGTACGTTTGTAGAACGGATCGGTGAGGTAGATCCCTCCATTGGGGGCAATCCATAAATCGTTGGGGCCATTGAGCTTCTTCCCTTCAAAATCCCTGACCAGTACTGTGACCTTTCCATCGGGGGCAATCGACCACAATTCATCTTTTTCGTCTGAACAACTGATCAGATTACCTTTTTTGTCGAAATACATGCCGTTGGCACGACCAAAACTATCGCCAAATTGGGATAATTTGTTGTCTGTTGACCATTTCATGATCCGGTTATTGGGCTGATCGGTAAAGAAAATATTCCCTTTGGCATCACATGCAGGACCTTCAGTAAAACTAAAATCACCTGCCAGTTTTTCCGGTTTTGCCCCTTTTGCAATTAACTGATCTTCTTTTGATTGTGCAATCGTCACATTTTCAAGCAATAACAATATTATTAGTAATATTGTGGTTCTGAGGACTTGTTGCTTTGAAAGATAAACAAATGTTGAATTTGGAGCCATCATTCTTTGTTCCGACATGATAATAGAATTTGTTTGGTTCAAAATTACCTCAATTAATCAATTTTTCATTCCTTTTTAAGAGGAATTTTGACAAATGAATTTAACTTTGCATTAAACGTTATGCGTTCGGATTAGTGAACAGATTTTTAAATTACTCATTAATAAAAATTATCAGCTATGTCAAAAGAGAAAAGTGCCGTAAAGGAAAGCAAGAAAGAACCCGAAAAAAACCTAAAGGAAAAAAGGGCCGAGAAAAAGGCAAAACGTGATGCAAAAAGGTAGTTTTTGTACCTTCTTCTATTAAATGGATTTTTGGCCTTTTGAATGGATCACGGTAGTGTTGCTGGCAAGCGGCTTCTGGCTGTTGGTCACCGGCTTGAACAGTGTTTACAATTTGATCCCTATTTTAAATCTTATCAAAAAAATTGAGAGGAACCAATAGTTTCGATGGGTTAGGTCCAAAGGGTCTTCGGAAACCTTTTGGGCCTTGTTTTATCTGGCATATGCTTCAATATCATTTTGAAGCTTCGATCATTTGTACCTCAAATTGATCGCAGAATTAATAACTGGTATTTAGTGGAATAGGATTACCTTTGCGGCGAATTAAAGTACACTGAAGTGATTTTTGAAGAATTAAATTTAAACAGTCAACTGTTGAAGGCATTGGCCGACCTTGAATTTGTTAACCCAACCCCTATACAAGAGAAAGCCTTCCCAGTAGTGATGTCGGGAAAAGATGTGATCGGGATTGCCCAGACCGGAACCGGGAAAACATTGGCCTACCTCCTGCCTTTGCTTAGACAATTCACCTTTTCAAACCAGAAAGATCCCCGAATTCTTATTTTGGTACCCACACGCGAGTTGGTATTACAAGTGGTTGAAGAGATTCGTAAATTGACTACTTATATGTCGGTAAGGGTAGTGGGTATTTATGGTGGTACAAATATCAACAACCAGAAACAAGAGCTTTATGAAGGGCTTGACATTCTGGTAGCCAATCCCGGAAGGCTGGTAGATCTGGCCATGACGGGGATCCTGAGGTTAAAATCAATCCAAAAAATGGTTATTGATGAGGTGGACGAGATGCTCAACCTCGGTTTCCGTACCCAATTGATCAGCCTGATGGAGATCATCCCTCCAAAACGACAGAACCTCATGTTTACCGCTACCCTAACTGAAGATGTTGAACGATTGATCGCAGATTTCTTTTCGAACACGACTAAAATTGAGATTGCGCCACAAGGTACACCAATCAAAAAAATCGTACAGTCGGTTTACCATGTACCCAATTACCATACAAAAGTCAACCTTTTGGAATTGTTATTATCTGAAAATAAAGAGTTTAATAAGGTCCTGGTTTTTGTCAACACAAAAAAGACTGCCGACCGGTTATATGAGAAGATCAGTTTAACTTTCCCAGAGCAGATAGGTGTCCTTCACTCCAATAAATCGCAAAACTTCAGAATCAATGCATTAAAGAATTTTGAAGAGGGGATTTACCGTGTTTTGGTGACTACCGATATTGTTGCCAGAGGGCTTGACATCAACAATGTTTCACATGTCATTAACCTTGAGATGGCCCAGACTCCCGGTGATTACATCAACCGGAATGGCCGTACCGGAAGAGCTGATAAAGAGGGTGTTGCCATTTCATTTGTAAGCGAATGGGAAAAACAATATCTAACTGAAGCTGAGGTATTTATGAATATGCCTATCCCTATTGAAACTTTGCCAGCCAATCTCGAAATATCTAATGTGTTTACGGAAGAGGAGAACCCGACCAATTTGTTTGACAAAAACTACCTCAACTCCTCAACAATAAAAGGATCACAGGGAGCATTTCACGAGAAAAAGGAGAAGAACAAAAAAATCAACCTCGGCGGTCCAGGACGTAGAAACCCAAAATTTGGAAAACAAAAGGTCCAACCAACACCCATTGTAAAGCCGCCGAAGTTCAAATTTTAGCGTAGGGGCGAACCCTTGTGGTCGCCCCTGGAAATCGGGACCCGGAAATTGGAAATTGGACGGAGAAGGAGTGAAAAGGAGAACAAATACAAGAAATGGATCATCAGAAAAACAACCCTTTACATGGAATAACCCTTGAAATGATCCTCACTCAGTTGGTGAGCTATTATGGGTGGGAAGAGCTGGGTGACAGGATCAGGATCAATTGCTTTATCAGCGATCCCAGTATCCGTTCGAGCCTGAAATTCCTGCGTAAGACCCCATGGGCGCGTGCCAAAGTTGAACAACTTTACATTGAGACTTTTCAAAAGGGCCGAGAAAGTTACGAAGCAAGTGTATCGCTATGGAATACTCCCTGTACGATTTTATTTGAATAAGTTTTTTTATTGTTTTAAGTGACCGACATACCATTCGGGATGGCAAATGCGTTTGTAAAAAAAACTACGGACTTTACTATCATAGATTGAGCGAATGACGTAGTTTGCATAAAGGACAAATCTTAACCATACATAAATTAAGCCGTTTGAAAAACGTGCCCACCTCGGATGGTCTAATTTGAAGGTAACCCTAAAAAGAAAGAGTCTGACCCTCCAGTCAGATTGAAAAGATATCTTTCCGGGATGATCAAGAATTTGATCCGACAAAGCAAGGTCTGAGTTCATTTGATCAAAGCATTTCCCAAAACCTTTTATTGCATCCAAAGGATTTTTTCTTTCTGATAACATCAGAAGGTCGTAGATCTGACGAAGAAAAACCTTGGCATAATAATAACCATTATCAAGGATCTGGACATTCAGTATATTGTAAACAATCTGATGGGCATTGCTCATTACAGCAGCTTGATTTGGAAGGTGCAGCATCCTGCTATTTTTAAAGATCAACCCCATATCCATCGGTTTATAAAAAGATAGAATAATAATCTGAAAATGAAGCTCAACAGCAGCCGTACGTTCATTGTTTTGAAGACGTGGATAATGCCTGATCACTTTTTGTCCATTTGGATCAAATTTGATAACAGGGACGTAACCTTCTCTGATCAGGACTTCTCCAGCAACAGACAAATCACTTTCCCTAATAAGAATATCAATATCCCCAACCTGCCTTTCACCAATATCATCATACAAACCATCCAGTAAATGGCCGGTTCCTTTTAAAAAGATCGGGATGATCCCATGGCGATTAAGCAATCCGCTGATTTCATTGGCCTGTGCAATAATAAGATTGTTCCGTTCCCTGTTTAGCGAAGTGAACTCTTCCATGTATTCCACCAAATCGGTTGGCAGTTCTGGTAAAAGCCCAGCACGTTTTAATTGCAGATGTAAAGCTGTAAATACTAACTGGTCTGTGCTTGCCCAAACAACTTGTTCCCAAATTACCGAACCCGAATGGATCACCTTCCTGATCTCATCGGTTTTTTCAGGATAATGACCGAGTGTAAGGCATTTGCCAATGAAAAATAGTGCTTCTTTATAATTCATCCCGAAATAATTTATCAATCGTCGCCAACATCAATTCATTGTCAGAATAGGTCAATTGGTAGCAAGGTATTTCCAGAAACCAATCCAAAAATCGGGAGGCATTTTCTGGCAATGACGAAACCCACGAATCAGGCACAAGAAGCTGAAATGCTGCATCTTGTCCTAATTTTTCCATGGTTAAACCACATCCTTTCTTATATTTCACAAAAACAAGTGCTTTGCATGGATAGCTTGATGATTGATTTTCAAAATGATGAAGTGGAGACAAGTATCTTACTGTTTTGTCCAGTCCCTGATAATAAAATTCTTTTGCCGATGCCAATTGAGGATAAATAGGGATCAAATGGTCAAGAGCGTTTTTCTTCACAGAGATTGCCGCCGGGAAAAAGAATACCTCAGAAGAACTCCCACTTACAGGAACAAAATCATCGGCCAGCAAATCACATCCATTGGCCATGAGGAGGGCAGAAATGGTGCTTTTCCCACTGCCGGAACCGCCTAAGAATAAGATACATTGATTTTCTTTGCAGATTGCCGAGGCATGGAAAACCCCCATCCAGTCCGAATCACGCTTCCCATAGATCAGGTTGAGCAGTTCCATCGAAAACTTACCTGTGAAGTAATTGATATTTTCGGGATCCCATTGACCGATAACCTTTCCGTTTACCTTTAAAACGGTTGACCCCTTATCGTGGTAAACCTGAAATTGATGGTCAGTACAACGATTGGTAACAACCTCAAGATGCGCTATTTTAGGATGGATCAAAAACTCTGACTGTTCAGTCTCATATTCTACCGAATAGTATAACCCTTTGATCAGATAATTTTTCTGCGAAGCAAACTTATCTGGAATTGGGATGGAAGATTCAATAGCCTGTAGTTTACTACGTGGCGTAATATTCTCTATGGCAATAAGTTTTATAATTTCATCTACAAATTGCGTAGCCTTGGCTTTTGGAAGCTGATAAGATTTGCGGCACCAGTTTGCAATTTCATCGCGTGTTTGCCCTTCAGCAATTTTTTTGATAACATTGTATGCCGGTATCTCTACCAGTAAATAACGGTTGCTTTCTTCAAGCCAAACTATTTTCTTTTGTTCGACAGAGCGTTCTAAATAATTCACAGGCTAATTTTACATTTTGGCTAATTATTTTCCGGCTAAAATATAAAAAAAACCAACCTGCTTAGATTTCAGTTGTAAGTATTTCATGTTTGATAGTAAAAACTAAATCGAAAGGACACATGGCTAGGCATCACTGCAACAAAATAAATCAAAACACTACCTTAACTACTAAAGTGGACTATCTGCCTGATCATCCTTTGGCGACAAAAGGGCAATAGTGGCGGCAGCCATAAAGGCCGAATATTTCATAGCTTTCATGCTTGACCCATTCTGGGTCGGAACCGTTGAATGATCATGAATTGCTTCCAAATTGAGAACCCTCTAACCAAGAGATCCCGAAAGTATCAAACATTAAAACCTTGGGATGGAATCCTCGGTTATGGTAATGGTAGATAAATATTGAAAAGGATAGATATATTGAAAAGGATAGATATATTGAAAAGGAAAGGTATTATATGGTAAAGGACTGATCAATAATGTAAAGGGCGGACACGTAGGTCCGCCCCTACGGCATTTTCAATATCCGTAATCGGTTCCTCTGCCATCGGGCGAGGCACTGTCAGCCTGCGCCTCTTTGGGCGACAACAGGATGATTGCGGCGGCAGCCGTAAAGGCTGCGTATTTCCCCGCTTTTTTGAGGGCTTCCTTCCGCGTGATCTTCTCCCCCTTTTCTATTTCTTTTCTTTCCGTGTTGGTTTTCATATCTTTAATTTTTAATTCTTTTCCACTGTAGTTGCAGATCAATCTGGTAAAGGGCGGCCACAAGGGCACGCCCCTACCATTTTCAAATCATTCTCCATGCTCCTATTTTCGTTTCCATATAAATTTCACCGTTTTGGTTTCATTACCCGATTCCACATTTAACAGATAAACGCCTGATGCACTATTAGTTAATGGAATATCGTTTTCTATCTGGGAAGTAAGCACTGATGTGGCGACTAATTTTCCGTTCATGTCGTAAACCTTGGCCGTTGCAGGAAGGTCGAAATTGCCAAGAATCCGGACCAAATGCTGATCTGGCATTGGGACCACCTTAAATTCATTGAGCAACTTGTCGTCAATGGCAGAAACGAGTTCAGTTGTATGCAGGTAGAACCTTCCTGTTCCAAGGGAGGCGGCTTCCAGAGAAATGGTATAAGAGCTGTTGGCTTCGTCCAAACGGGTAAACGTGGCTGTCTCCTTGTCCTCAAGAACAACTTTATAACCTGCCGGGAGGTTGGCAGCCGTGGCCTTAAAGGTAACGGTGGCACCTTTTGCGGCAACAAGGCCAACAGGGACCACCATAGTTTCAAGGTTGTTGTCGGGCAATGCCTGAACGGTGAAGTCAACGCCATTGTCTTCTATCAACCTGGTAAACAGGCTGAAGGTAGAAGCGGACCCGTTGAACAAGCCTGCATCTTTGCCCGGGTCGAGCCCTTTCGTGGCACCACCTTCGTATTTAACGGTCGTGCCAAATTTCCCATTGCCGTCCTCAACGGTCAATTTAATAGTTGGCATGTCAACAGTTCCAGCTTTGAAAGCAGCAGCAACGTTGGATTTCATGGCACTGGTAAAACTGATAGTTCCGCCACCTGTCATTGTCTTGACAAAGAACCCTTCGCCTGGGGCCAATTTAAGTTCAGCATCAGCGAGAACGGGGCTATAACCTTTACTGGCATCGATATCGGCTATATTTGCAACATAGATGGCCACGTAACTTGGATCGAGCTGTGCTGTATTTGCCGTATTTGGCTTAATGAATTCTGCGATGTCCAAAGCACATGGGTAGGGGTTGCCGATCAGGTTCCAGCCGTAAAACGACTTGGTGACCGGAATGGTAAAGTCCGTAGCAGCCAATGTCCCTTTAAAGGTTAGTTTGCCACTACCGGCTACATCTGTTCCTATTCCGGAACCTGTCCCATTTGCCCGCATTACCTGGAAACCTTGGGCAGGGGAGCCAAACATACCGCTGTTGGTTTCCGCAACCTTATAATAGGCCCACTTTCCAGTCGATTCGAGCCAGGGAGCAAGGGCGTAATTGTTGGCGTTCCGCGCAACAAGGTTTCCGTTTTGGGTTGCACCCACGAAATTGGCGACCGTTTCACCTCTGGTTGCGGCTGGCGAGATCAAATGCCAAAGATCGCCCGATACATAACGCTCTACTGTTCCCTCGACACCTGCGGTGCCATTGATCAACGAACCAGTTCCATCAAGAGCATCAGAAGCAGATTGGATAACCAAACCTGTGATGCCTGCATTGTTGGTCAATGTCCCATTTACGGTAAGGGCTTTGCCGGCAGCTATTGTAACCACAGCACCTGTTTGGATGGTAAGGTTCTTGCAAACAGCAGGAGAAGCAGGCACCTCGTTGACGATCGGGTCGTTAGTCCTATCCGGGATTACCGCATCCTCCGTTGCAGTCGGAACATGTGCCGGGTTCCAGTTGCCTGCGGTGTTCCAGTTGGAATCGGTGTTGCCGGTCCAGGTGATATACGATATACCTTGTTCGTAAGCTCCCATGGTGGGCGTGGCAGCACGTGTTGTTCCAGCGTAATCTTTTGTGGGGAGTCCAGCCTCTGCAATGCCGGCCATAACTGTAGCAGGGATGTAATTTTCGGCAGCATTGCCTCCGGCACTGGCAAACAAAGGATCTATCGCCAGACTGTTGGCATCAATTCCTGAAATCAGTGGCACCGAGGTTACATCCAAACTGTTGTAACGTCCCAATACACCACCTGTTCCCGGCGTAAAATAATCATTGTTGGAAAGGGTCAGGTTTGCACTTGTTCCATAATTAAACCAGGCAGCATAATGCAAGTTTGCGCCCCCCGTTGTTGAACGGGAATTGCTGAATATATTGTTCCTGAAGTTGCGAATACCTGTGGAAGCATTGCTATACAAAGCGTATGATTTGTTAGTGCCCGACCCTACGCTTCCTCCAATATATACCGTATTGAAATACAATCTGTTGTCTGAACCTGCTTCATATATTCCGTAAATAGTTGTTGCAGTTGTACCGCCCAAACTGATGATATTATTGGAGTATGTACCGATCCCCCCACGCGAAACAATACCATTAACAGATGCTGTAGTGGCACCAGTTACGGATAAATTATTTATAAAATTGTTGGAAAAAATACCGCCAATTGAACTATAATTCAATATCCCTGATAATGTTCCGGATGTATTTGTTGTTCTATTCATCAACTTCGATATGGTATTGCCCGAAACTGTTATTGGACTCTCGCCATTAATATAAATACCCCACACATCCTGAACATAACCATTGCCAATGCCAGTGGCAAGTGATGTTGCATCAATGCTATTGGTTGTTCCTGGATCTGTACTGCCAATAAGATTGTTACTGATTGTTGCTGTACCATAACTACTTTTGTATATTGCATAAATAGACGTTGATGCAGTGTTGTCGAAATTGCCAAATGTGATAGAGCCAATAGTGTTGTTCCTGACATCCGACACGCTGTAATTTGTAATACATATACCCCAAAACCTTCCATTACTCGCACCACTCATTAAAGTAATTGAGCCATTTCCTGTTGGGGAGCCAATTGTATTGCCCGTTGTTGTGCCTACATTTATATTCCCTCTCGAACACTCCATACCAATCCAATCACTATAGGTTGCAGTGTTTGAGAAATCAAAATTTTTGATCGTATTACCCTGTATGTTACTTGTTACAATTGAACCAACATTCATGTCAATAGCTTGGAATTGAGTATAATAAGCACTGGTCATTTTCCACGCCGGGCCACCGCAATTGGCAGTGCTACCCCCTATATAATTATTGGAAACCGTAAAATTCTGACCTGTCTCTGCGTCAATAGTGAGGATAACTAAAACAACAGGTCCAGTTGGAACAATCAGGGTCGTTTCATAAAAACTATTGCCTGAAATTGTCCAGGCAGAAGAATTGGTAAGCCATATTCCAAAAGAGTTTTTCGTACGGTTCTGAAAATCATAGAAATTGTTGTTGCTGATGGTGTTGTTGCTGTTTTCGGTACCGGCTTGTCCAAATGAACTAACTGCTACCATCGGTCTGTTGGCATCGGCAGCACAAGTTATATCGTTGTTTTCGATTAAATTGTTGTTGTTACCGCTTGTTACTGAAGTTGCAGCAAAATAAACTATCCCAGCCCATGAGATTGACGAACCTTTTAACTTGCAATATTTTACAACATTATTTGTTGCCCCGTTGATCAACCTGATGGTGGAGGTTTCGGCCTGATCCGTACTGCACGTATTGGTAATGATCAAGTCTTTTGCAGTACCTGTAGCATTTACCCTGCCGTCAATAACAACATGATCGGCGCCGTTCAAATCAATAAGTGGTGCAGGCATATTGCCGTAGATAATAAGCCCTGGAGCAGTAGGGTAAATTTGAACCGAGGTGTAACTTGCACTGCCAATGCCACTTGGGTTCAATACGGCTGTAGTGGATAGTTCCTGGCTATCGTTTATTTTAAGCACAATAGCTCCTGTATATGTTCCGTCGTTTATTTTGTCGAAGGCGGCTTTAATATTTTCAAAGGATGCCTGTAACAATCCGCCAACATATAAGTCAACTTTATTGGTTGGAGAGGAAGATTCCAATGCTCCCATTTTTGGCGCAGTAGCATTTCTGGAGTATTCGTTAAAATCAATCAGTGTCCCTACTCCGGAAACGCCGGGTAAGGTTGCAGAAGGATAATAATTCGCCACCGCCGTTCCGCCTGGAGTTGCGAACAACGGGTCGATTGCCAGACTATTGGCATCACTATTTGGCATGGATGATACTGAAGTTACATTCGCGCCGTTGTAATAACCCAAAACCCCACCGGTTCCAGGGGCATAATAATCGTTGTTGGCAAGTGTCAGGTTTGTATTCACTGCATAATTGAAATAAGCTGCATAATGCAAACTTGTACCGCCTGTTGTTGAACGGGCATTGTAAAATATATTATTCCTGAAATTCCTTGTATTGGTGGTTACTGCACTGTACAAACAGTACGATTTATTCGAACCCGATGCCGGTGTCCCTCCAATATAAACAGTATTAAAATACAGGTTGTTATTATTATTTGCAGCACCTGTTTCGTAAATGCCATAAATCGTGTTCAAAGTATTGCCGCCAAGATTGACAATATTGTTGGAGTAGGTGGTGGCGCCCGCATTTATTTTAATTCCATACAAATTTCCGGAAGTGGCCAACAAACTATGGATAAAGTTGCCCGATACAGTACTTGCAATTGGCTGATTGTTGGAATAAATGCCGATTACAGCTCCCGCAAAATTTGCATAAGTATTGGATAAATTATAAATTGTATTGCCAATTATATTTGCAATAACTCCTCCATAAGTATTAAGCATAACAATTCCGCCAACCGATGCCAGATCTGTAACGCTATTGTTTGCGTTTGCTATGGTTAAATCGCGCACCACATTGTTGTCTATTACAATTGATCCGTATGATACATTTATGCCATTAATTGCACCAATGGTACCAACAGTTGCATTAGTCGTTCCATTTGTCATTTTAGATATTGTATTGTCTGTAATCGTTAGGGAATTCCATGCCGAACTATAAATACCATATACAACCTGAGCATTTGCTGTTGCTGCCGAGTTGGCCCAAATGCTATTCGTAGTTAAACCATCCGTGCTGCCAATCACATTATTCTTAATACTTATTGGGTTAGCACCTGAAAATGTGCAATAAATCCCATAAAAGTTTGAACTATAGGCAGCATTTAAGTTGGCAACCGTTATACTGCCGAGAATATTGTTTTGTACAATTACTTGAGAAGCAGTTTTGATCCCATAAAAATTAAAACCAGAGAGGGCGGCTGTAACAGTAATTGAACCATTTCCGGTGGCAGAACCTATGGTATTGCCCGCCGTAGTTCCAATATTGACTAAGCCAGATTCAACATTAATTCCATACCAATTGATTGTAGCAGTAGTATAGGCTATGTTTTTTATGGTATTGCCTTGAATATTGCTGGCAATGGTCGATCCAACATTCATGTAAATTCCGTAAAACGTATTGCTCCAGGTACCTGCTTTAGTCCAGGCACTACCCCCACACAATGCATCCATTCCGCCAATAAAGTTGTTGGATATTGTAAAGTTCTGACCATTTGCGGTATTGTTTATATTTATCACCCTGTAGTCCACGCCAGAAGTTGGAACAAAAGAAGCTGTTTCGTAAAAACTATTTCCTGTGATTGTCCATGCCGTGCTGTTGGTAGATAGGTTGATTCCAAAGGAAGCTGTTCCCCGGCTCAAAAAATCATAGATATTGTTGTTGCTGATTGTGTTTTCGCTGTTTTCGCTCCCTGTACCTGTTCCGAATGAAAAGATTGCATTTACAGGCCTGTTGGCATCGAGTGCATTGGTAATATTATTGTTGTCAATGGTATTGCCATCGTTACCTGTTGTCCCGTTGGTAGTGCCAAAGCAAATAATCCCACTACTAAGAAAGGAAGAAGAACCTTTGATCGTACAATATTTTACGGTATTCCCCACTGCATCGTTGACAAAACGGATGGAAGGCCCAACAATACTTGGATTAACAATTGTCAACGATTTTGTGGCACCGGTGCCGCCTACCCTGCCATCAATTGATACATTATCGGCACCGTTCAGGTCAATAAGCGGTTCGGTAAAATTACCATTTCCGCTGATGGTAAGCCCTGTCACGGTTGGATACATTGTAACATCGGTGTAACTGGCACTGCCCGTTCCACTTGCGTTCAATACAGCCGACGCAGAAAGCATCTGGCTGCCTGTAACCTTTACGATAATGCTTCCGGTATGCGTGCCGTCGTTAATATTATCGAAAGCATCGTGGAGGTTCAAATAGGAAGCCAGTAGTGTAGCGCCATTGTAAACTTCAACCGTATTCCCCGAAACTACCGGAGCGGAATCAAATTCAACAGCACCCATTTTGGGGGTTGCCCTTGTATAATTGCTGTAATCGGTCAAAACACCGGTTCCGGCAATGCCGGTCAATGTTGCGGAAGGGTAATAATGCAGGGCCAATGTTCCGCCTGCACTGGCAAACAAAGGGTTAATTGCCGAACTATTGGCATCATTGATTGGCATTGACGATACTGAAGTTACATTCGCGCCGTTGTAATAACCCAAAACCCCACCGGTTCCAGGGGCATAATAATCGTTGTTGGCAAGTGTCAGGTTTGTATTCACTGCATAATTGAAATAAGCTGCATAATGCAAACTTGTACCGCCTGTTGTTGAACGGGCATTGTAAAATATATTATTTTTGAAATTCCTAGTATTGGTGGTTACTGCACTGTATAAGGAGTATGATTTATTTGTTACTCCCGATGCTAGTGTACCACCAATATATACCGTATTGAAATACAGCGTGTTATTATTGTCCGCCGCACCCGTTTCAGAAATACCATAAATGAGAGTTTGGGTGTTGCCGCCAAGGTTGATAATATTGTTTAAGTAAGTTGTGACGCCACTGGCAATGTAAATCCCACTTATGCTTGCCGCAGTACTACTCGCACCGGTTACCGATAAACTATGAACAAAGTTTCCTGACACAATAGAGGGGGTTACCGGACCCTTATAATACAAACCTGCAACAGAACCAGCAAAAGATGCGTAGGTATTCGATAAATTGTAAATTGTATTGCCTGTGATGGTTTGAACATTTCCTACTGTAGTGTTATTTAAAACAATCCCACCAACAGATACCTGATATGTAGCGGAATTGTTTGCATTTGCTATGGTTAAATCCCTGATTGTGTTATTTGAAACCACATTTGAACCAGAGCCCAAATAAATACCATTAACCAAACCAAAATAAGAAGTGCTTGTATTTGTTGTTCCGTTGGTCAGATTGGCTATCGTATTGCCAGTAATGGTCAAAGCGCTTAAAGCCAAACTATATATTCCATAAACCAGTTGTGCATTGTTGGTTGAAGCAGAGGTTGTATTGATACTATTAAGCACCGTATTACTGCCAATGGTGTTGTTGGCGATGGTACTAGGTGTGGCTCCACTTACATATACCCCGTAAAAGTTGGATGAATTGCCCGCAGAGTTATTGGCCACCGTTATTGTAGCAATTGAGTTGTTTTGGACATTTCCAGTAACATCAGAAAGATAAATTCCATAAAAATTTGAATTAGCTTGACCTCCAGTGAATTTAAAAAAAACTGTTCCTGAGGCATTTCCAATTACATTGCCTGCGGTAGTACCTATGTTTACACCTCCTGTTGCATATATTCCATACCAGGAAGCATAACTAATATTAGAATAGTCAAAGTTGGCAAGTGTATTGCCTTGCACATTACTGGCAGTTTCCGTTCCGACAGAAATATAAATTCCATAAAATGGGTTGTTGGTGTCACGTGTCTTTTTCCAGGGATTGGCACCTCCGCACGATGGGGCACTTCCGCCAATAAAATTATTGGATACTGTAAAGTTTTTTCCGGAAGTGTTTTCTATATTGATAACCCGATAGGCACCACTCGATGTTGGAACAAAAGAAGTTGTTTCGTAAAAGCTGTTACCGGAAATCGTCCAGGCTGTAGTATAATTACCAAGATTGACACCGTAGTAAGATGCTGAGCCCCTGTTCAGGAAATCGAAAATATTATTGTTGCTGATGGTATTTCCAGAGTTTTCCATTGCAGATGCACCTAACGAATAAATTGCATTGATCGGACGGTTGGCGTCGGCAGCATTGGTAATGTCGTTGTTGTCAATCGTGTTGTCATCGTTTCCGGTTGTTCCATAGTGATCGGTATCGCTGAAAAAGAGTATTCCACCTGCAGGATCGGTTGTTGAGCCTTTTACTTTACAATACTTTACCGTATTGTTCGTGGCATCGTTGAGAAAACGGATGGTTGAAGTACCTGTAGTATTTGCAGTGCTTGTGTTGGAAATAACAAGGTCTTTTGCCCCTGCCTGGTTTACCCTTCCGTCTATTGTAACATTGTCGGCTCCGTTCAAATCGATAAGCGGTGCAGCAAAACTACCATTGATGCTGAGGCCTGTTGCAGTGGGATAAATATTTACAGATACGTAACTTGCATTGCCTCTCGTGCCTGCATAAAGAACAGCACTGCCTGTTTCGGTTGTACTTGCGTTTATTTTAATTGTAATGGCACCCTTGTGTGTACCATCGGTTATTTTAGCAAAGGCTGCAGATAAAGTAGAATAACTACCGGTTGGTATTCCTGCCGATGCGGTAATGGCAACAGGGGCCATAAATTCAAATGCGCCCATCGTAGGTGTTACAGCCCTTGTCCTTGCAGAGTAGTCGGTTGTAACTTCGGCCAGGGTCGTGCCGGGCAGAGAGACTGGCGGCACCGGGATATAGTGTGTTGCTAATGTGCCACCGGCATTGAGAAATGAAGGGGATGTGTTGATGCTGTTTTCGTCCTGACCGGTTACGATCACCGATGTTGTTTTGTCGGCACCATAATATCCCAACTTTCCGCCGGTTCCTGAAGCCTGATAGTCATTGTAATTACAAGTCAAAGTTCCGTCTGGAGCGACAATATACATCGCATAATGCAAACCTGAGCCGGAGGAAGTTGAACGGGCATTGCTGAAAATATTGTTCCTGAAGTTGCGGGTGTTTGTGTTTACAGCACTATATAAACAGTAGGATTTGTTACTTGTGCCAGAATTCAAACTGCCCCCGATATAAATAGTGTTGAAATACAAATTGTTATCGTTTCCAACGGTACCTGTTTCGTAAATACCATATAATGTTGTTTTTGTGTTGCCACCTATCGTGACGATATTGTTGGAATAGGTGGTAGCACCCGCATCTATTTTGAACCCGTAAATATTGGCCGTGGTACTGGAGCCACCTGATACCGATAGGCTATTGATGAAATTATTGGAAACCGTACTTGCCGTGGTCGAACCATTGTAATACAGGCCCATAACACTTCCGGCAAATGAAGCGTACGTATTTGATAGACCATAAACCGTATTTCCGGTAATTGTTTGTGCCGCAGCAGTTGTGTTACTAAGCACAATACCCCCGACCGATGCCTGAAAGGTCGCGACAGTGTTAGCATTCGCAATTGTCAAATCCCTTACGGTATTGTTTGTTATTGTATTTGTTCCGCCAGTGGCAACTATTCCGTTAATACACCCAACAGTGGCAGCAGTGGTGTTCGTAGTTGCGTTTGTCAATTTGGATATTGTATTTCCAGAAATTGTTGATATGCCTGTGCCTGCGCTATAAATACCATAAACCGATTGTGCATTCCCGGAGGAAATTGAACTTGCATTGATGCTGCTTGCATTTACAGTACTTCCTATAGTATTATTGCTGATGGTTGTTGTGCCCGCTACATTTGTTTTGTTTATTCCATAAAAATTAGTTGCAGAAGCGGCGGCATTTGAAACTGTAATCGAACCGACTTTGTTGTTCTCAGCATCAACAGTACCGTTACCTGCAATATTGATTCCATAAAAATTCGCACCTGTGGCACCTGCTGTAAACAGGATAGAACCAGATTCTGTTGGCTCTCCAATAGTATTGCCGGTTGTGGTGCCTATATTTATATCGCCCGAATTAGCCTGTATTCCGGTCCAATTGGCACTACTTGAATTTGTATAGGAAAAGTTTTTGATTGTATTACCCTGAATATTGCTTGCCGTACCTGTACCTACCGACAAATAAATGGCATAAAATTTATTTTCATAATAAGGGCTTGATCCTTTGGTCTTTGTCCATGATGTTACGTTACTATTGGCACCGCAGCGTTCAGCACTTCCACCAATAAAATTATTTGAAACGGCAAAATTTATCCCTGATGTATTCTCAATATTTATCACTCTGTATTCCACAGACGCTCTGGGATTATATGATGCTGTTTCGTAAAAGCTGTTTCCAGAGATTGTCCAGGCAGTATTATAATTGCCAAGGTTGATCCCGCATGAAGCACTGAATGGGCTCAGGAAATCATAGATGTTGTTATTGCTGATGGTGTTGCCGCTATTTTCCTTGGCTGCAGTTCCCAGCGAATAAATGGCATTTATGGGACGGCTGGCATTGGCATTTGTAATGTTGTTATGGTCGATCGTATTGCCATCGTTACCGGTTGAACCAGTTGTTGTTGAGAATAAAACGATCCCACTACCTGTAGTAGGGCTGTTTAAAACACTTTCCGCGCCTTTAAGGGTACAATTTTGAATGGTATTGTTAGAGGCATCGTTGATAAACCTGATGGTAGAAGTGCCTGCGGCGTCTGAGTCGCTTATATTGGATATCGTCAGCGAATTGCCCCCTGAGTTTAGCCCATCAATGGTCACGTTATCAGCACCATTAAAATTGATAAGCGGAGCAGCCGGTGAGCCGGAAATCGTGCGGACCCCACTTGGGATGATTTTAAGGCTTGTCCACATTCCGGCAGCCCCGGTCAAGGCATTTGTACCAGCTTCGTTTGTAACATTTGCTGTAATGGTAATTGTAATTGTTTTACCAGACTGGTCGGCTGAGTTAATGGCTAAAAATGCTCCGGCCGCATTTGTCAAGGATGTGTAAGTCCCGTCCTTGGTGTTGGAACCTGAAACGGTAACCTGGGCGTTTGCAGTTTGGGTAAACACTACGGCAAAAAGTGCCAGGAAAAGAAAAAGGAAAATTAGTTTTTTCATCGTCTATCTATTTTAATTAAACATATTATAAAGATCAGTTTTACCTGTATTTCTCATTTGCCTGGTTTTACAGTAGGTTGAACTGTTTGATTGAGCAGTTTACCTACAATTTTTCCCTTGGTCTTTTCCCTGTCGATCATCTCATCAATTTGTTTTTCCAGGGTATTCCTTTCGGTTTTTACCAGCGATGCTTTACCTTTTTTATTGCAATTATTTTTCATCAATAATATTTTATTTCAAAAATACAAGTGCAAAATGCTGGAAGCAAAAAAACGACCTTAGTAAAAATCCTATACCACCTTAACTACAGCTTAATCGCATTTTTATGTACTTGATTATCTAGTATTTACAAGGGTAAGATTTTTGCCCAAAATGGACTTTGTGAAGCTTTAAAAGAGGTCGGAAGCGGTTTTTATGGGGTTTTTATAGTGATTTTGGTCAATTTATTAAGGTAAAATGATGGTTTGGAATTACGATTTGACTATATTTCTTCTTATGAACCGCATTTTTTTAAATATATAGGCAGATAGGTTTTTACAAAGGCACATAGGATGCATTCTTTTTCTCCCATGCTCCCTTTCTCATTTTCTTCGGATTCCGGTTTCCATAATCAAACGCTGTCAGGAACTGCGTACGCTGACAGGTTTGAAGGGAATCCAAAATAGAAACCTGGCTTGATGGTTTGGGATTCCTATGTGCCTATTTGTTTTTTCCTATATTC
>JBAXWR010000135.1:0-19226 GCA_037128295.1 Mariniphaga sp. | reverse complement strand
GTGCTTACCATTTTGTCTTGCACAATCACCATCCCGGCACAATCAACAGGCTGAAACGAAGATCTGCGAAGCTAAAGCCTAATATAACCTAACCCAATGGCAACGCCTTGGGAAACGATGAAACAACAACCAATGACCACGCCTTGGGAAAACAAACAAAATTGTGGATTGCGTCGCAATATTTTAAAAGTAGAAGGAATACAACAAACAACATAACAGCACTCTCACCCTCAGGACCTGTCATTGCGCGGAGTGCGGCACAATCTGAATTTGAAAGATGATCACCTGCACGACAAAGCAATCCCAAACTAAGAAGCACAGTGCCAAAAACATTGTTATAGATTACGCCACAGACTTTTAAGAGATTTGCCATCCCCGTCCGAAAGTGCATTGGCTCCTTACCCAACATTTGATCGCGGACGGTTTTCGTTGTTGCCATTTTACCCCGGGTGGCACGGTCCTAATATATTATGCTCTTTTACAGGGTTTTGGTTCGGGGACCGCTTACCCGAGGTTATTCAGGTTTATCTCCTTTCGGGGAATTGACCGCATATGGATGGTGAAATACCACCAAAGTTAAAATTTAGTTAATCTTATTGCACTGATTATCTGATTGTAAGGAAAACCACGAAGTGGATTAATTTGAATAACCCCCGGTGTAGTTTACGGAACCGGGGGTAAATGGATCGAGTCAAATGGCAGCCCCGAAAGGGGTTGAATTTTCCCAAACTTAGCACCATGCCAAAAACATGTTCAGGACTGTGCTAAAAATTATGGGATTGCCTCCCGAATCGTAAACTCTCGGGACTCGACACCAAACACATTGAACCTGCTAACCATTTAATTTATAAACGTTTGGTTCGCAATGACAGTTCATGGAGGGAGATAGTCCTAACTTAATAAGTGCTTACCATTTTGTCTTGCACAATCACCATCCCGGCACAATCAACAGGCTGAATAGAAGATCAGCGAAGCTAAAGCCTAATATAACCTGGCCCAATGGCAACGCCTTGGGAAACTATGAAACAACAACCAATGGCAACGCCTTGGGAAAACAATCAAAATTGTGGAGTGCGCCACAAGGTTTTTTAAGGATTCTAAATGCAATACACAGCCCGCTTCGCTTATAGCATATTCCAATGTAAACTCGCCTAGTTCAAAAGTACGGCACTAATAAACTGCAACGAACTAAGGGACTAAAACTAGGCGGAAGCCCAGGTTGATGAAGCGGGAGCCTGGGGAGATGCTGTCGCGGTAAGCGACACGGCAGCTCGCCGCCGTGTCGCTCCAACCGCCACCTCGGAGTACCCGGACCGACCCCGTTGAGGCACCTTTAGGGTTGTTTTGTGGCGAGTTGGCATAATAATTTTCGCTGTACCAATCGCTGCACCACTCCCACACATTGCCGCTCATATCGTAAAGCCCCAACTGGTTGGGCTGTTTTGTCCCAACAGGATGGGTTTTACTGCCGCTGTTGTCACCGTACCACGCGCAATTGCCCAAGCTGCTTTCGCTGTCGGTGCCGGCATACTTGTTTCTGCTAGTTGCTGGGCCTATCGAAGCACCTGCGGCATATTCCCATTCTGCTTCAGTGGGCAAACGGTAAGTTTTGCCTGTTTTTGCATTCAGCTTGTCCAAGAATACCTGCACATTGTCCCAGCTTACCGACTCAACTGGCAGGATGTCGCCCTTAAAATAGCTCGGATTGCTGCCCATAATGGCTTCCCATTGGGCCTGTGTCACCTCAGTTTTGCCAATACTGAAATCGCCTAACGTTACGGTGTGGATGGGTTTTTCGTCATCGCTTTCGTTGCTACCCATCTGGGAAGTACCGCCTTTAATGGCTACCATTTCCATCGCCACACCATTAATGTTTTCGGTAAAAGACTGGTTATTCTCATTCGGTTTTACAGTAGTTTCGTCTTTTGTAGCATTAGTTTTTGGAAGTGCTGTTGAGGAAGCTTGACTTGTAGATGTAATATTAGCAAGGGTTTCTGTCACCATTGATGTTTCCCCTTCTGCAATTGTAAGGGTTTTGGTAATAGATGCATAACCTGGCAAACTAAGGGTTAGGGTGTAATCGCCTACCAACAGATTGCGTAAAGTAGCAGGGGCTGTCCCTTTGTTTTCGCCGCCCAAGGTTATGGTGGCATATGTGGGTGTGGTCATTATTTTTAATATCCCGGTTTTTGCAACAGGCTGCAAGGCAATGGTAATGGGCTGGCCGGAAACGACCTCGCGCTTTTCGGAGGCAGGGGTGTATTTTTCTTTTCTGGCTTCAAAATTATAGATTCCGGGCAGCAACCTTCCTTCCCAGGTACCACTTCCTTTGCGCTCGCCGGCAATATAAATATCGGAAGTGGGATTGGTCGTCACTGTCACCGCTGCAAAGGTAGGTGCAAGCACAACTGGCAAATTGAGGTTCCCACCGGCTTGCATCGCAACTTTTTCGGTGGCCATCTTGTACATGTTGAGCCGCAGCGTAATTGTATGCTCGCCAGACTTTACCTGTTCCAAAGTACAGGGCGTTACCTTCCCGGTAGGTTGCCCATCAAGGCTTACCGTTGCGCCCTGTTCGGGGGAGGACGTGATCTTGAGAGTCCCAAAGTCGGGTTTCATCGTCACGTTTACTGTCCCTTTTTTGTCGGCAGTCAGCTCAACTACACCTGCGGTCGGCAAATAGAGGTCGCGGCTGAGGCGGTAGGTGTGCTTGCCAATTGGCAGCTCGTTCTGGTATGGGGTCTGGTTGGCAGGTTGGTCGTCGATAAAGATATCGGCACCGGTCGGCTCAGTGTTCACGACCAACCATTGCGATGCGATCTGCTCGGCTTCGACTGTGGTTGTCACTTTGCCGGTTGTGAGTTCCATAATATAGACCACCGACTTTTCGATGGGTACAGGGTACATATAATCGCGCAGGATTCCCAATTTATCATGCTTGATCGTGAGGCGTTTGGCACCATAAGGGACATAAAGCCAATACTCTCCGGTCTTGTATTCGGCAGAAACGATTCCCAAACCATCTGGTTCCCAGATAAAGCCAGTCTGCGGTGTAACAACTTTGATGATGGCACAAACATCGCCATTTTGGTCTTTTTTTGGGGCATCGATACGCGCCGTCATATCGTTTTCCTTCCGTTCAAACGATTTTACGCTAATCTTTGGCTGTGCCAGAAGGGTGCTGCCCCAAACAAGCAACAACAGTAAGGGCAATTGAATTTTTGTGTTCATAAATCCGGTAAGATAAAGAAATTTAGGATGGTAAAACTAATAAAAGATTTCAAACGAAACTTGTTTAAAGGAAATATGGTGATTTATCAATCGCAGTACGGAAAGCATTGTCTGTCCGTATAAAAATACCTATATTTACAAAACCAGTACTACTTTTCTGTGTTAGTAAATACAGTAATCAATATTCATTTTTAAATGGTCCATTTCTTTAAAACAATATTATTTGAAAAGATCCAGTAATAGCGGATCCTTTAATTAGTACAATCAGAGATAATTGAATAATCTTATAAATGATTATTAATCAGATAATTTATTCAACAATATACTTTAAGGAAATGAATATTTTATTGTCGAAATTTTACAAGGAGATATGAAGAATTTGCTTTTATATTGCCGAATGGATTATTATCAATAGATTTGTCTTAAATTATAAATTGAATGCCATTTGATGCTTGGAAGGTTATGAAATAAATATTAAATAATCATGAAGTTGAATGAGAGATTTTACCAGCTAAAATACCAAAGTAAGTCAGAAAAAATATCTGTTATCTTGTTAGAAATGATAGATTTAGCTGAGGAGATAAATAACTTGGAAGTAAAAAAATGGGCTTCCCTAGAATTAAATGGTTATTTAGAGTCTAATCCAAGTTATATCATTACTGACACATTACCTGAATATCGTACTGTAATAGGTGAGTTTTATGACTATTATGATCGACCGCTTATCATAAATGAGGATAAATTAAAATTTTTTAATACGATAAAATTAGCACAAGGCGTTGTTGAGTTGGAGTTTGCAGCTGTGGAAAACAAGATATTAACAGTGAAATCCACAGCTGCATTTGAAATACTAAGAGGATTTGATATTATTGTTAATGAGTTTAGGTTTCATAGTTCTGCTATAAATTCAGTTTTATTCAAAATCAGAACAGTATTTTCTGATAAATTGAATCAATTAAAAAGCGATTTGAAAATTAATGATGTGATCGAATTTGATAATATGGATATGCAAAACTTGCATCCTGAGATTATTAAAGTGTCTCAGAAATTATACTTAGATGGATATTATCGCCAAGCTGTTTTAGATTGTTTTATTCATATTATTGATTATGTAAAAATCAAATCAGGCCGTCATGATATTGATGGTGTTCCTTTGATGCAAACTGTTTTGTCTCCAAAGAATCCCTTAATTAATTTAACTAATAATCCTGATCAACAATTGGGTTTCATGTGGTTATATAGTGGCGCTGTTATGGGTATTAGGAATTATTATGCACATCGGATTGTTGAAATAAAAGATAAACAGGAAGCCTATGAACTTTTATGTTTTGCATCACTGTTGTTGAGATTTCTTGATAAAACAAAATAAAAATGACATGCAAAATATTTAACTAACTAAAGAAAAAATATGAACTTAGAGAAGTTAATTAATCTGTTTAGTGGAAGGAAATTTGGAGAATTTATTCTTCAAATTATTCAGAATCAATCCTTAAATAGTATTGAAGAAGCGGGGAATGAGAAAATGGTCCTCCTACCTACTCAATTTGAGGGAAAAATGACGTATATTTTTGGTGAATTTATAAAAATAGGCGAGGAAAAGTCATTTTGGAAAAATGAATGTTCTGAAACATATATTTTCTTAACTGTCAAAGCACGAGAATATTTTTTACAAAACGGTATAAACCCTAATGAAAAGGATTTAATTAATATGGTCCATATTATTATTCTTAGTCTTGCCTACTACGCCCATAGTGATGATAAAGTGAGAAAAAATATTGAAAATGCGATAAGTAAAAGCTTCTTTAATAAATTTTTTAAAAATAGAGATATTTCTAAAAACTACAGATGGTCAATTATATTTAAAAATAACAGTATACCTCAGTATGAAATGTTAGGGGATAATGTTATTCGAATGCTTGGTTATTATATGATAACTTTAGGAGAACAAGGAAATCCAAGCAAACCTTGGGAATTGTTTTTGCGTTGCAATAAAAATGGAAAAGGTATTCAGCTTACTAAAGAATATTTCCCAAATTCCAATAAAATAAAAAACGAATTGTTTGATAAAATCAAAGAAATTGATTCGAATTATCAAGTTGATAAGTTTAAAAAGGAAGTTTTTATAAGTAGGATTACAGGTGAATATATTAAACTAAAAAGTTCTTTTGCTGAATATGAAAATGAATTCCAAGACGATTTCGAAAGTATGGATGATGGAACTTTTGAAGAAAGAGAAATGGAAAAAGAAAAGGAAATGACCTTTTTCAAGGCATTGAATAACATATTTAAATAGTAATCTTAGTGAAAGCATGACCTGACTCCTTTCTCCCTCTCCCCATCCCACTTCCCTTTTTCTCAATCGTAATCCTCACATCCACAGCTACAATCTGATCACATCTGTCCGAAGTCAAATTGCCTTGAATCACACCATTTGGCCAAGTTGGCGTTTTTTGCAATTCAAGTTCTTTTAAGTAGTTTTGAATAAAAATTTATGCCATGATCGTTGAGAGAGTAAGTATTCAGATTGTTATTAAAGTATCTAAGGATGTCGATGCTTCTGGATTTCAGAGGATATTGGATTATCTGGAATATCTGGAGATTACATCAAAGAGCAAAGCTACACAAAAAGATGCGGACGAACTTGCTGATGAACTGAATGAAGATTGGTGGTCAAAAAACCGGAGATAATTGATCAAAAAGGCAAATCTCAATTAAACCTTCTCCCATTCACCCCATCACACCGTCTTACCTTTTCACCCTCTCCCCATCCCACTTCCCTACTTCTCTATCGTAATCCTCGCATCCACCGCCACAATCTGATCACCTCTTCCCATCAACGGATTGATATCCATCTCTTTAATTTCCGTGGCGAACCTTAGCATTGAGGACAACCTTACGATAATATCTGCAAATTTATGGCGGTTGACCCCTGGTTTTCCCCGGAAACCTTTGATCAGCGGATAGGCTTTTAGGTTGCGGATCATCGATAGAGCTTCGTCATGGTTAATAGGGGCAAGGCCTGAGGTGACATCTTTCAAGACTTCCACAAAGATCCCACCCATCCCGCAAAGGATAATATGGCCAAACTTGGGTTCATACTTGGCACCAACGAAAAGTTCCATCCCCTGGGCCTGGGCAGCAATGATCACACTAGTTGTTTCGGGGATTTTCATCATCCGGTTGAATTCGAGGCGGACAGATTCATCGGAACGGATATTCAGGGAGACACCGCCAACATCTGTTTTATGGATCGGCCCTACCACTTTCATTACCAAGGGAAAGCCAATCTCATGGGCTGCTTCGATGGCTTCGGCTTCAGTAACCGCCACCTTTTCTTTAACGTAAGGGATAGATGCTGCACTCAATAGTGCATGGATTTTATCGGGTGGGAGCTGTCCCGTTTCGCAACTTTCGATGATCCGTCGGATCTGTGAAACATCGACACCTTCGAGCATAATTCCCGTGTCGGATGGCTCAGGAGTCCGGTAAACACGTGTCAGGGCACGCCCCAACAATACTTCGTCAGGAAAGTTGACGTTGCCATGCGAAAGGAAATAGGCCAGGTCTTTCTTTACGTTCATCACGGAAGGAAGGATCGGATAGATCGGCTTCTTACAGGTTCTCATTTTATGGTCAAGCACTGTGTAAACATCTTTGACAGAGGTTAATCCGGGACTTCCAAAAATAACCGCCATCCCATCAATTTCATCAAAATCGTTTTCGCAGGCATCAATAATGTCGCCCAATTGTTCCGCATTACCTGTTGCCAGAAAATCTATAGGGTTTTCGACGGAAGAACCGGTAAATAATTTATTTCTTAATCTTTCTTTTAAAGGTGAATCAGCTAGATGGGGAATGTTCAGTCCGCCGGCTTCAAGGGCATCCGTCAGCATCACGGCAGGTCCACCGGCATGGGTAATAATCGCCATATTCTTTCCTTCCAACCGCTTGGACATGAAAATCCCGGCAACGGTGGTCAGCTCTTCCCTTCCGTAACAACGAACAATCCCTGCTTTCCTGAAAAGGGCCTCCACAGCCGAATCCGAATTGGCCATGGCTCCGGTGTGCGACGAAGCGGCCCGGCTACCTGCCAACGAACTACCCGCCTTGATTGCCGCAAGCCTGAAACCTTTTTTCACGAGCGATCTGGCATGGTACAGGAATTTATCGGGATTATTAATCGACTCAACGTAGAGCAGCTTTACCATTGAAAAATCCTCCTCGGCAACATTGAGGTTCCAGTATTCCAGAACCTCCTCCACGCCAATCTGGGCAGAATTCCCAACAGAGATAACGCGAGAAAAATGCAACCCTTTCGGGATCGCCGATTCCATAATGAATACGGCAGTCGCTCCCGAGCCTGAGACAAAATCAACGCCACACGATTCAAGCTTGGGTATGGGTGTCGTAAAAACTCCGGCATAGTTTGGGGTGAGCATCCCGATACAATTTGGCCCGATCAAGCAACCCCCTGTGCGATTGACAATTGCAGTCATCTGTTTTTCAAGCTCTTCACCCTCCTTCCCAATTTCGCTGAACCCACCAGAAATCACGATAAAAGCTTTAACGTTCTTTTTTGTCGCAAGGAACTCCATCGCTTCGGGACAGCCTTTAGCCGGAATGGCGAGAATAGCAAGGTCAATATCAGGAAGATCGCTTAAATGATTGTAGGTCTCCACATCCTGGACCCGGTCGTCATTGGGATTTAAGGCAATCAGCCTCCCTTTGTATTCGTGTTCGATCAAGTTCCTGAGGATCTTACCTCCAGGCTTTGTGATATTGTTGGAAGCCCCAACGACAACGATACTTTCAGGGGCCAATAATTGTTTGTTCAGCATGATCTTTTATTTGATGATTCACAAATCAAACGTACTGGAAATTTGGACAATTACAAATGAGTTAGGTCAATGTAAGAAAAAACGAAAAACTGGCCAGAAAAATATACCTCAAAACCTCACGCCTGCCGTAACACCTGCAGAATAAATATAAGGGGCGAGGTTATCAAAGAAGAAGTATGGACTAACACGGGCCGAAACAAAAAACCGTGGCGTTAACGACCATTCCGGTTCAATAAAGAAGTTATAGGCAAATGAAAATACCTTGTCATAACTACTTTGACTAGTAGTAGCATACTCGAATTGACCAGTTGTATTGTTGTATCTCATTGAAAGATAAACACCTGAACAATATCCTTCGACATAACGGGTCATTGATAAGCCACAACCTATCTTTAATTGGAATGTTTTGCGCAGAAAAAGGGCATGTGAAATGTTGGCATTTAGAAGCCATTGGTTTGAAAAGTTTGATCCATCGTTTGGATATACAACTGCATCTTTAACTCCAGACGGAAGTTGCTTCCCCCAAAATTCCGACAACCACTTTTCCTTTCCTACATGGTTGTATGAAATAAGTCCCAGCCCTATCCCAGTTTCGATACGTTTTGAAATTTTGCGGTTGTATTGGTTATAGTAGAAATCACCCGTAAACTTATCGTCTTCAAGGTTAATAATGTTTATGCCAATACGATAGCTGTTTTTATAATCCTGTGATTTAGCCGTGTGGAAGCAAATAGACAAAACGAACACAGCAATAAGGTAATTTTTCATCTTATGGCTCATTTCAGTTTAGGTATTTTGAGAATAAAATACAATTCGTTGTACAAGCAATTGTTTTTGTTGTAAATCAAATATTGGGTTTTGTATCCAAATGAAATCTTTCTGGCAGACAGAAATTCAACTTTACCACACACATTGCCACCAAGTTGCCAAATCCTTGAATAAACTGTAAGTGCATCCCGGATTTTAATATATGGCTCCCAAACCATTTCTGTAATTACTATGTCTCCATTTTTAGCTTCAGACCATTTTCTGACACCTAATCCTACGGAAAGACTCATAAAAACCTTTTCTTTCTTTAATAAAAATACTCCGATATTCTGAGAAAAATCAGCAGTAGAAACAACAGAATTGAACATTGGGGCGTAATCGGTATAACCCTGAGAAAAGATAGGTTTACTAGGCTCAGCTTGCAATTCGTTGGCAAAAGTATAGCGGATGGAGGTTTCGAAAAAATGCTTTTTGGACATGTCACGGAAAATAAACGAATTGCCAAGGGAGACACCTGTTGATGGCCTTTGATTAAAAACAGCCAAACCACCAAATGTGGTAAACTCAATTGTATTATTGGTTTTTTGACCTAAAACAATTAAAGGGGATAAAACACAAAAGGTAAAGATTAGTTTTCTGATCATTGTTGAATAGGATACCATTAATTTTAAAAATCCACACGGCCTATTAATAGGGTTGCAGCTTCAATTGTACCCTGAAAAACAGAACTATATTTTAAGATTTTTTTATTCTATTTTTGGGCAATGGAAAATGGGGAACAGAAAATATTCGTTTGGTGTGATTTTTCGGCAGAAATGGACAATGCGGTTTTACATGGTGTGACCATCGCCATGACCCTTAAAAAGGAACTTTGCCTTTTTCATCACCTGGATACCAAACATCATGAAAACCTTGAGATTGCAGAGGCCCGCCTGAGTGGGATGGCTTCGAAAATTGCCCCTTTGCTGCCAAACTATCCGGTTAAATACATTGTTTTGCAAACTCCTGTGCTTGAAGCATTAAAGGATCTGGCCGAACGATACGAATGTCTGGCATTGTTGGCTCCCAAGAGTGCTTCCCCAAAACTTTTGCCGCTTCTCGAGTACGCCTTGTTCCCTTTTTTGTTTGTATCTGCCAAAACCAATATTCCAGATGTCTATAAAAGGGTTGTTGTCCCGGTAGGTTATATGAAAAAAAGCAAAGACCTCGCCTTGTGGGCAAGTTATCTTGGTCGGCACAATGGCGCCACTATCGATATTTTTGTTGCAGAGGAGAGTGGTACCGCCGATCAGAATACTGTACAGGCCAACCTATTTTCGGTGCAGCGGCTTTTTGGAAAGTTCAGGTTTCCGTTTCAGGTCATTGAGAGCCATTCAGCAACATGGCGATTGCAGCGCGCTGCCCTATTGCACAGTCTTGGACTTAAGCAGGGTATGTTGATGATCGCAGCGACTTTTAGCACAACTTTTATTGACACTTTGTTGGGTTTGACAGAAAGCAAAGTGATCGCAAAATCGGGTGATTTATCGGTCATGTGCATCAATTCGCGCAGGGATTTTTACACTTTTTGCTGCTAACGGGTTGATAAATATCAATATCATCAAAAAAAAATCCCATTTAGATTTGTGGATAATTTTAATTTTTACCTTTGCCGCTTCGTTTGGCTAACCTCATTTGTTGGCCAAATTACGTTTTGACTTAGATTGTTTAATATTTAGAATATGGAGAGTAGCGCACTTTTAGTATTTTTTCTAGCAGCGGTTTCCCTGGTGGGATTGGCAATCCTCTTTTCCAGTTATGTTCCCCCAACATCTGTCAATGCAACAAAATTTGAGCCTTATGAGTGTGGTATTGAAACCATTGGCGATGCCTGGCTTCAATATACCGTAGGTTATTATTTGTTTGCAATCCTTTTTCTCATCTTCGACGTGGAGACGATTTTCCTGTTTCCCTGGGCTGTTGTGATGAAAAGTGCCGGTTTGACCGGATTTATTGAAGTCCTGATCTTCTTTGCTATATTGGGATTGGGTCTATTGTATGGTTGGAAAAAACATGCTTTAAAATGGGAATAAATAAAAAAAGCGATTTCGGTAAAAACGATTACCCGATCATCGCAGAATACGAAGGCGGAGGCATCATCCTGGCGCAGTTAGATGCTCTGGTGAATTGGGCAAGGGCGAATTCATTATGGCCACTTACCTTTGGAACAAGGTGTTGTGCAATCGAGTTTATGTCTGCGGGTGCATCACGCCACGATTTTGCACGGTTCGGTGCCGAAGTAGCACGTCCTTCACCACGTCAGGCCGACTTGCTTGTGATCTCGGGAACCATCAACTACAAGATGGCACCTGTGTTGAAACGGTTGTATGAACAGATGCCCGATCCGAAGTATGTGATGGCCATGGGTGCATGTGCCGTATCCGGAGGCCCTTTCTTCTACAACTCATATGCAGTTGTAAAAGGTGCCGACCATATTATCCCGGTTGATGTTTATATTCCCGGCTGTCCTCCACGCCCCGAAGCTTTCCTTTTTGGTTTGATGCAGTTGCAAAAGAAAATCAAAAAAACCAAAAATTTCGGCAAAGTGAATTACTCGGAAGCGAAGCCGATACTTTCTGATAAATCGCCCCTTTAAATATTAGGTCATATGACTAACGAAGAATTAAAATCATACCTGACTGAAAGGTTTCCGGAGGCAGAGATCAAAACAGGCCCTCAATACGTTGAGATGACTGTTACAAACGCCGTCCTCCTTGAGACTGCTCAGCAGTTGAAATCTGAAAAAGAGACTTCATTTGACTATCTTTTTTGCCTTACCGGAGTCGATTACCCTCAGAACATGGGTATTATCTACCATCTGGAGTCGCTTGAACACCGGCATACAATGGTTTTGAAGGTAAAAACGGCCGACCGGGTCAATCCGGCAGTCGATACGGTGAGCAGTGTTTGGGTGACAGCCAAATATCATGAGCGCGAAGTTTATGATTTGCTTGGTGTCCGTTTCAACAACCACACCGATTTGCGCCGTGTCTTCCTGGATGACGACTGGGGACATCCCCTTCGAAAGGATTATGTGGACGAAGTAAGAATAGTAGAACGATAGAATTATGTCCGAAATTAAAGAGGTCATTATAAATAACGACAGGCTCGCTACCGATGAATATCTGGTAAACATGGGCCCGCAGCACCCTTCTACCCACGGTGTGCTACGTTTACTTGTCAAACTTGAGGGTGAGAAAGTACTTAATGTTCAGCCACATTCCGGCTACATCCACAGTGGGATCGAAAAGATGTGCGAAGCAATCAGCTATCCGCAGATCATCCACCTCACCGACCGTATGGACTACCTTTCTGCCCACATGAACAACGAAGCCGTCGCTCTGTGTGTCGAAAAAGCACTTCAGGTTGAAGTTCCCGACCGGGTCAAATACATCCGTACCATCATGGACGAGTTGAGCCGTTTGGCTTCACACCAATTGTGGTGGTGCGTGTTCGGAATGGACCTGGGTGCATTGACAACATTCTTCTATGGGCTACGCGACCGCGAATTGATCCTCGACATCTTTGAGGAAACCTGTGGTGCCAGGATGACAGTGAGTTACAATACGCCTGGCGGATTAATGCAAGATATACACCCCAATTTTCAGAAAAGGGTTAAAGACTACCTCAAGTATTTCAAAACCAAACTTCCTGAGTATGACAAGCTACTTTCGGGCAATGTCATTTTAAGGGAGCGTACCGAAGGGATAGGCTATCTTACAAAGGAAGATGCCATTGCGTATGGTGTGACCGGTCCTTCAGGAAGGGCTTCAGGCTTTTCGTGCGATGTCCGCAAACATGTCCCATACAGTGCATATCCTTTTGTGAAATTCAACGAGATCCTCGATCACCGCTGCGATACTTATGCACGTTATGAGGTGCGTATCAAAGAGATGTACGAATCGATATCCATTATTGAACAGTTGATCGACAATATCCCTGCCGGGGATTATGCCGTGAAAATGAAAGGTGTACTCAAGCTTCCGGAAGGTGAATTCTACCAACGTGTCGAATCGGCAAGGGGAGAATTTGGCGTGTTTATCGTGAGTGATGGGAAAAAGAACCCATATCGTGTAAAATTCAGGTCTCCCGGATTTTCAAATCTTTTCGCACTAAACAAAATGTCGAAGGATCATAAAATCGCGGATCTTGTGGCAATCATGTCCACACTCGACTTGATTATACCCGATATCGACAGGTAATATAAATTGAAGAGCAAAACTGACGCTTAAGATATTTCAATATGGCTTTTAATATTTATGACTTTACAACGTTGACCCACGATATCCATGTGGGATTGGCAGAAAGTTTTTCACCTTTTATGGCAACCACCATTGAGTGGGTCATTGTTGGGGTGGTTTACCTTTTATTTATCGCAGTTTTCGGTTTGTTTCTGGTGTATGCCGAACGGAAAGTTTGTGCAGCATTTCAACAACGACTGGGGCCTATGCGGGTTGGACCATGGGGTCTGCTACAAACGATTGCCGACTTTATTAAGTTGTTAATGAAGGAGTTGATCATGCCTCGTAAGGCTGACTTCTTTCTTTATAACATTGCACCGTTTATTGTGATCATTGCTTCCTTCCTTGCAATTGCGGCAATACCATTTGCTCCGGGTCTCCAGTCAATGGACTTTGACATCGGTGTCTTTTACCTCACAGCCGTTTCATCGGTTGGGGTAATCGGTATTTTGCTGGCTGGTTGGTCAAGTAACAACAAGTACTCTTTGATTGGAGCCATGCGTAGTGGTGCCCAGATTTTGAGCTACGAACTTTCCGTTTCGCTTTCGCTGATGACGATGGTCGTTTTTGCGGGTTCGATGCAATTCTCCACAATCGTTGAGGGACAACGTGACGCCTGGTTTATCTTTTCAGGACATGTTCCGGCGATCATTGCTTTTATTGTTTTCCTTGTAGCCGGAACTGCCGAAACAAACCGCGGACCCTTTGACCTGGCTGAGGCTGAGTCGGAACTGGTAGCAGGTTTCCACACTGAATATTCAGGAATCAAATTTGCGATGTTCTTCCTTGCCGAATACATCAACCTCTTTATCATATCGGCTGTCGCTGCTACCGTTTTCCTTGGCGGCTGGATGCCTTTGCACTTTGGCAACTTTGAGTCTTTCAATCATGTGATGGATTTTATTCCACCAATCGTCTGGTTCTTTGGAAAAGTACTTTTTGTGATCTTCATCATCATGTGGTTTAAATGGACTTTCCCACGCCTTCGTGTTGACCAGATTCTGACATTGGAGTGGAAATACCTGCTACCAATTAACCTGGTCAATATTTTACTGATGGCCCTCGTTGTACTGACTAAATTTCATTTATAACTGATCAATAAGTAGATATGAAGTCTTTTATCGAATATATCGTTTCAATCTTCAAAGGTTTATGGACACTTTTGACAGGGATGAAAGTGACTGCAAAGTACTTTTTCACTCCATGGAAACACCTGACCCATCAGTATCCCGAAAATCGCGATACACTTGTGATGTTCGAACGTTTTCGTGGTGAGGTAGTTATGCCCCACTCCGATAAAAATGAACACCTGTGTACCGGTTGTGGAATCTGCGAAATCAACTGCCCCAATGGTTCTATCGAAATTATTTCGAAATCGATCGTTACCCCCGAAGGAAAAAAGAAGCGGATCCTTGATCAGCATATTTACCATCTGGGTATGTGTACCTTTTGCAACCTTTGCGTAAAGGCCTGTCCAACAGGTGCTATCGTGATGGGACAGAAATTTGAACATGCGGTTTGGGACCGTGCCAAATTAACCAAAGTATTGAATCAACCGGGTTCGGTAATCGCTACGGGGGTTAAAGAATAAATTAAGATATTTAAAGATTTAGAATTATGCTTAATCAGGTAATGTTTTTTCTTTTTGGTGCAATGATCGTTATTTTCTCGTTATTGACGGTTACTAGCAGAAAAGTCCTTAGAGCTGCGGTTTTTCTGTTGTTTGTACTGATCTCAACAGCAGGTTTATACTTTGCACTGAATTATAACTTCCTCGCCGCTGTCCAGTTAACGGTTTATGCCGGGGGTATTGTTGTATTGATCATCTTCTCCATCCTGCTGACCAGTCAGGTGAGCGAAAAGGCTGTGATGGCTCCTATGAAACAGAGCATCCTATCGGCTTTATCGGTTGGTGCAGGTGCAATCTTAACGCTGATGACGATATTAAAATTCGCTTTTGTTCCTAATCCGGGTACCGATCCACAGTACAATATAACTGATGTTGGTAATGCCTTGGTTTCCTATAAAAGGGATGGATATGCACTTCCTTTTGAAGTGATTTCCGTGCTTTTGCTTGCTGCCATGATCGGTGCGATTGTAGTGGCCAAAAAAGAAAGAATTAAAAAATAATATTCTGATCTACATTTAAAAACTTTAAGTTTCAGATAATTCTATAAATATATGATTCAGAACATCCCACTCAGTTATTATTTGGTAATCAGCACGTTGATGTTTTTCATAGGCATCTATGGATTTCTGACACGCAGGAACCTGATTACAATGCTTATGTCAGTTGAGTTGATCCTCAACTCTGTAAACATTAATTTCGTGGCTTTTAACCGCTATCTCTATCCGCAGCAACTTCAGGGACATTTCTTTACTTTGATTGTCGTTGCCGTTGCCGCTGCCGAGTCAGCCGTTGCAATTGCCATTATTATTAACATATACCGCAATTTTAAATCGGTCGATGTGGAAAATGTCGATGAGATGAAATATTGATAATTCATTAACCGAAAAAGATAATCATCAGTTATGGCCGATTATACATACACACTGCTCATTCCTCTGATCCCGTTTTTTGTTTTCCTTCTTCTGGGACTTCAGGGGCACAAAATGAAACCATTTGTTGCCGGATTGATCGGAACTTCCGGTCTCGGAATCGGGGCAATTTTATCCTATGCGACAGCTTTCCGCTATTTCATCACGGAACATGTTGCTGAATCAGGTTTTACTTCTGTTAAAGCTTTTGAGGTGACGTGGTTGCACCTGACCGAAAAACTCACTATCAATCTTGGTGTTCTGATTGATCCGATTTCAGTGATGATGCTTGTGGTCATTACCACAGTTTCGCTGATGGTCCATATTTACAGCATTGGTTATATGAAGGGTGATCCTGGATTCTACCGGTTTTTCTCGTTCCTTTCGTTGTTCAGCTTTTCGATGTTGGGTTTGGTATTGGCCACCAATATTTTCCAGATGTACATCTTCTGGGAATTGGTAGGTGTCTCTTCCTTCCTGCTGATCGGATATTACTACGAGAAACCAAGCGCAGTCGCTGCTTCCAAAAAGGCATTTATTGTGACAAGGTTTGCCGACCTTGGATTCCTGATCGGTATCCTGATGCTTTCATTTACAACCGGAACTTTTGATTTCCAGACACTAACAAATCCTGAAGGACCAGCAATCGCTTCAAAAGGTGGTGCAGTCTTTATGGGAATGTCACTTCTGACCTGGTCGTTGATTCTGATTTTCGTGGGAGGTGCCGGTAAATCGGCCATGTTCCCGTTACACATCTGGTTGCCCGATGCAATGGAAGGCCCGACACCTGTTTCGGCATTGATCCACGCAGCAACCATGGTTGTTGCCGGTGTCTATTTGGTTGCCCGCCTTTTCCCGGTTTACGCCCTTGGCGCACCCGATGCCTTACATGTTGTTGCATGGGTAGGGGGTTTCTCTTCCATTTTTGCAGCGGTGATCGCCTGTACACAAACAGATATTAAACGAATACTGGCCTTCTCGACCATGTCGCAGATTGGCTATATGATGCTTTCGCTTGGTGTCTCAGGATTCGGTGGTGAAGAGGGTTTGGGTTTTATGGCTTCCAATTTCCACCTTTTCACACACGCCATGTTCAAGGCCCTCTTGTTCCTTGGAGCAGGTGCTGTGATCCATGCCGTTCATACAAACGAAATTACAGGAATGGGAGGCTTGCGCAAGTATATGCCATTCACCCACATTACCTTCCTGATCGCTTGTATCACAATTGCAGGTATCCCTCCGTTTTCAGCCTTCTTTAGTAAAGATGAAATTTTGGTTGCTGCTTTTCACAGTAACAAGCTTCTTTTTGCAATCGAATTTATTGTTGCCGGCTTGACCGCATTTTATATGTTCCGCCTTTATTACGGAATCTTCTGGGGCAAAGACAGGCACTACCACCATACTCCGCATGAAGCTCCGTTTGTAATGACAGTTCCTTTAATGGTACTCGCATTTGGTTCCATCTTTGCCGGATTCATTCCATTCCACAGCCTTGTAACTTCCGATGGACTTCCATTCGAGACACATACCGAATGGATGATCGCCATCCCTTCCGTACTGATCGGCTTATTGGGCATTATCGTTGCAACGGTCATGTACAAATCAGAAACGGCTATTCCTGATAAGATCGCAGGAACGTTCAAATACCTTTACAAATGGGCACACCGGAAGTTCTATATGGATGAGGTTTATTTGTTTGTAACCCGTAAAATTATCTATCGTTATATTTCTGAGCCGATTGCCTGGTTTGATCGTCACATTATTGATGGTACCATGAACGGTATTGCAGGGATTACACAATATTCTTCTGTTGCAATTAAAGAGCTTCAATCAGGTAAATTGCAACAATACGGGTATGTATTTATCAGCGGAACTGTGATTTTGGTGATCATTTTTGTCTATCTATTCTAAGAAACTGAAAACAAAATGAATATACTTAATTTATTTGTAATAATCCCCATGCTTACGGTCGGCGCAATTATGCTGACCAAAGATCTGAAGCAGGCCCGATTAGCCTCTGCGATCGGAATGGGAATTCAACTTATTTTGGCGGCAGTACTTGTTTACCTGTATCTTGCTGAAAGAAGCGCCGGAAACACAGCGGCAATGTTATTTACCTATGATGTGGTTTGGTTTCCTACCTTAAATATCCATTACTCATTGGGTGTTGATGGCATCTCTGTTGCGATGATCATGCTGACCGGAATCGTAGTTTTTGCGGGGGTCTTTGCATCATGGCAAATGGAATACCTACCCCGAGAATTCTTTATTTCATTGATCATCCTCGCCACAGGGGTATATGGCTTCTTTATTTCGCTCGACCTCTTTACAATGTTCCTCTTTTATGAAGTGGCGGTGATTCCAATGTATATTCTGATTGGAATCTGGGGTTCCGGTCCTAAGGAATATTCGGCAATGAAACTGACTTTGATGCTTATGGCTGGTTCAGCTTTATTGCTCGTTGGGTTACTTGGAATTTACTTCTTCTCTAATCCTGATACCAATCATCTGACATTCAGTATCATGGAAATATCCAAGGTGAATATTCCAATCGAAATGCAACGGTTCCTGTTTCCGTTTACTTTCATTGGCTTTGGTATCCTTGGTGCCCTTTTCCCCTTCCATACATGGTCACCCGACGGTCACGCCTCAGCGCCAACTGCCGTTTCGATGTTACATGCTGGTGTATTGATGAAATTAGGGGGATATGGCGCATTCCGCGTTGCAATTTTCCTGATGCCGGAAGCAGCCCATGAACAAGCATGGATTTTCCTTATTTTGACTTCTATTAGTGTTGTTTACGGTGCATTCTCGGCTATCGTTCAAAACGACCTTAAATACATCAACGCTTATTCTTCTGTAAGTCACTGCGGTCTTGTACTGTTCGCAGTATTGATGATGAACCAGACTGCAATGAATGGTGCCATTATCCAGATGATCTCTCACGGTTTAATGACAGCCCTTTTCTTTGCGCTGATCGGGATGATTTATGGCAGGACCCATACCCGTATTATTGGCGAAATGGGTGGTTTGATGAAAGTGATTCCATTCTTAGGCGTTGTTTATGTCATCGCAGGTCTCGCTTCACTTGGGTTGCCAGGATTTAGCGGATTCGTTGCAGAGATGACCATTTTCATTGGGTCTTACCAGCATACAGATGTTTTCCATCGCGTAATTACGATAGTTGCTGCTTCTTCAATTGTGATCACAGCGGTTTACATATTGCGGGTAGTTGGAATCCTGCTATTGGGCCCCATCAAGAATCATCACTATCTCGAACTGACCGATGCTAAGTGGTATGAGCGGATTTCAACGATTTCGTTGGTTCTTGCCATCACCGCCATTGGTATGGCTCCGCTGTGGCTCTCCGACATGATCAATTACAGTCTGGCACCGATCGTTGAAAGGCTTTCGTCCATTCAAATAACGAGTTTGTTTTAATCGAATTATTCAGTTTAATAAGTTTTCATTATATGAACTTTAACGATTTTCTGACTATGAGACATGAACTGATGCTCACATTGCTGGCATTGGTTGTACTCATTATTGATCTGAACCTTCACAACAGGGA
>JBAXWR010000134.1:0-19359 GCA_037128295.1 Mariniphaga sp. | reverse complement strand
TTTGGTCAAACGACATTTAATATGCAAATTGACAAAAATGCTCACGTTACCCTTGAGATTTTTACCGTATCAGGGAAGTTGGCTGCACGGGTCTGCGATGCAGATCTGGATGCAGGTGTTCCATATAAGGTCTCTTTTCAACAACAATTGCCTTCTGGCATTTATACCTGTAAAATGAGTTGGAACGAAAATAGGCTTATCACAAAATTAATTGTCAGACATTAGGCTTTATCTACAATTCAAGGAAAGAGGGTGTCCAAAAGTTTCTTTTTTTGGACACCCTCCTTGCACCTGGTAAAATTTACATATTTATCTTGCAGAATTAAAATATATATATTTATCTTTGCACCGTTATTGGTGGATAAATTTGATTGATTGCAACCACGAAAAAAAATGCTAAAACAAAATTTTCGGACTTTACTATTCAATCAAAAATCCCCGTAATCATTTGTTTATTAATAGACCCAAAAAATCGGGTTATAATTTTTATATTATGGGATATCTATTTACTTCAGAATCGGTGTCGGAAGGACACCCCGATAAAGTTGCCGATCAGATTTCGGATGCGGTACTTGACGAATTTTTGGCTTATGATGCCAACTCAAAAGTGGCTTGCGAGACATTGGTCACAACAGGCCAGGTCATTCTGGCCGGCGAAATCAAATCAAAAACCTATGTCGATGTGCGCGAAGTGGCACGCAAGGTGATCAATAGGATTGGCTATACAAAGGCTGAATACCAGTTTGATGGGGATTCATGTGGTGTATTGACAGCCTTACACGAACAATCACCCGACATTAACCGTGGTGTCGATAAAGTTGACCGCGAAAACCAGGGTGCCGGCGACCAGGGGATGATGTTTGGGTACGCCTCCTCCGAAACCGAAAATTACATGCCTTTGTCGCTCGACCTGTCGCATTTGCTGTTGCTCGAATTGGCAGCCATCCGTCGCGAACAAAAAGTAATGACTTACCTGCGTCCCGATTCCAAGTCTCAGGTAACCATTGAGTATGATGTGAACAACAAACCGGTCAAAGTTCACACTATTGTCGTTTCTACTCAGCACGATGAATTTCTGCAACCCGAAGATGGTTCACCCGAAGCACAGGCAAAAACTGACCAGGCCATGTGTGATAAAATCAAAGAAGATGTTCAGCAATTCCTGATCCCTGCGATATTGGCCAAATTGCCGGAATCGATCCAGCAATTGTTTGTTCCGGGTTATATCCTTTACGTGAACCCAACCGGTAAGTTTGTGATCGGCGGGCCACATGGTGATACAGGTCTTACAGGTCGGAAAATTATTGTGGACACCTACGGCGGTAAAGGTGCGCATGGTGGTGGGGCTTTCTCTGGTAAAGATCCATCCAAAGTTGACCGTTCGGCTGCATATGCTGCAAGGCATATTGCGAAAAACATGGTTGCTGCCGGTATTGCAGACGAAATTCTTGTTCAGCTTGCTTACGCCATTGGCGTAGCACAACCTGTAAATATTTATGTAAATACCTATGGTACAGCTAAAGTCGGTTTAAATGACGGCGAAATTGCAGATAAGGTAGCAGCATTGTTCGACCTTCGCCCTTATGCGATCGAAAACAGGTTAAAACTGCGTAACCCCATTTATGAGGAGACCGCAGCTTATGGGCACATGGGACGTACTCCGGTAACTGTAACCAAGAAATACTCTTCGCCTTATTGGGGAGACCTTGTTAAAGAAGTTGAACTCTTTACCTGGGAGAAGCTTGATTACGTGGACAAGATCAAAGCTGCTTTTTTAGCATAACTTTCCCATTCAATACAAAATAATAAAGCGGCCATTCTTATACTGAGAATGAGCCGCTTTTTTTATAAAATAAATATAACTATCTATACTATAGGTTTTTGCAATTTTGGTATCATTCTTTTGTGTCAGCAAACATATGACCACGAATTCAAGAATGAACGCAACATAAATTCGTGAATTCGTGGTCAACATACCATCTAATTCAATTTGTAGAGACTTTTTTTCATCTTATCGTTGTAACAAATATTTGATATATCGTGCTATTAACAGGGAATTATAGTGAAATTTCATTCCCGTCATTTTTCTGGGTTTTGCCTGGTGTGCTTCGCCCATCATTTATATACCTAAGGATTAGTGCCTTCAGTTCTTTTACAATTTCCGGATATTGATCGCAAAGGTTTTTTGTTTCGGAAGGATCCGTTTTCATATTGTACAACTGATAAGGCGGCAAGGATGCAATCACCTTGTCGTCTTTACCTGGCACGGGATAGCTCCATCCGCCTGAACCTGCCGAAAGCAGAAGTTTCCAATCACCCTTACGAATAGTGAAATTTCCATTTATTGAATGATGCACAGTTGCTTCACGCGAATATTTATTCGGATTTTTGTCCAATAAAAGTGGCAGTAAACTGAAGCTGTCCTCTGCTTCGTTATCTTTTAAAGGAGTATTAGTCAGCGCCGCAAAAGTCGCGAAAAAATCGGTGAGGCAGATTGTTGGTGTTACCTGATGAGGCTTCACCTTGTCAGGCCATCTTACAATACATGGAATCCGGTGACCGCCATCAAATAAGTCGGCCTTGGTACCCCGATAAATGTAGCTTGGGTTGTGCCCTTTTGATTTTAATTCATCAAAATTTGCCATGGGGCTGCACCCATTATCGGATGTAAAAACAAGAATTGTATTGTTACTGATGCCTGCTTTGTCAATGGTTGCCATTATTCTACCAATCATTGCGTCAACCATTAACACAAAATCACCATAATCGTTAAGCCCCGATTTTCCCCTAAACTCCGGGGAAGGCAAAATAGGGGTATGTGGTGCAGTCAAGGCCAGATAAAGAAAAAATGGGTCTTTCTCCCTTGATTTTTCTGTGATGTATTTTTCTGCACGACCGACCAGGTTAGGTAAAGTTTGTTCATGGTCAAAGTCTGAAGCGGTTGGCCCATTGCGCCAGAATGCCATTCCTTCACGCGCAGTCAACCTATTGGGAAGTGCTGTTGGCCTGTCGTTCTGCACATAAACATAAGGTGGCATATCGAGCGAGGCCGCAATTCCATAAAAATAATCGAAACCCAAAGTGTTTGGGCCATTTTTTATTGGTTGATCAAACCTGACACTGTCGTTCCCTTTTTCAATATTGTCCCAGTCCCAACCCAAATGCCACTTGCCAATACATGCCGTATTATAATGATTATCCTTTAGCATTGATGCCACTGTTTTTCTAGTCTGTGGAATAAGCGGAAGACTATACCCTCCTAAAACCCCTTTTTTAAGTGTTGAACGCCAGTTGTACCTTCCTGTCAATATTCCATATCGGGTTGGTGTGCTTACCGCCGAACCAGAGTGGGCATCGGTAAAAACAGCACCTTGCCGGGCAAGAAGGTCAATATTTACAGTTTGGATCTTGGAATTCTCATTCATTGCCGACACGTCGCCATACCCCAGATCATCGGCAAGGATAAAGATGATATTGGGATTTTTAGTGATACCCGCCGGATTTGAATATGCTACGGGGAACCAGGCTGCTAAGCCCAGGATCGATAAAACTACATTTTCCTTCATCATCATCTTACAGCTTAATATCAGATTTATATTTTTTTGTCAAAATTAGTTTAGTTTTTGAAAAAAAATTCTTAGATCTGTGAAATCGGTAGCATCGGTGGCGCGGTAGATTACCAACCATACTTTCTTCATCAGAAATTCCTACATTTGGCATAAAATATTTCCAAAATGACATCTTATAAATATGGGGCACATCAATTCCTGTGGGTAGAGCATTGGACCGATGAATGTTTGCCTATCCTTGACGAAGCCCGCGCCCTTGGTTTGGACTGCTTTGAAATATCCCTGGGGGATGATGTTTCGTTTAATCCTGTTCCGGTAAGGGAAAGAGCCAAAGAACTTGGTCTTGAACTGTCAATAGGACCCGGCAACCTTTGGCCTATGAATTGTGATATTTCCTCTGAATCGATAGATAATCAACGTCTTGGTAAGGAATGGCACCGTGGGATCATCAAACGGGCTGCGGATCTTGGAGCAGTTGCCTATAACGGAGCCACCTATGGTCATCCGGGCCATATTCTTCGCCAACCACGGCAATCGGCTGAATTGGAACGAATTGCTCAAAATTTGTATCAACTGTCTGCATTTGCCCAAAGTCTGAATGTAAAACTTGTCATTGAACCGATGAGCCGCTTCAGGACCCATCTTGTCCATTCGGCAAAAGAGGCTGTTGATCTGGTTTCGATGGTCGGGCATCCCAATCTGTTCATTAACCTCGATACCTATCATATGGTAACAGAAGAGCGCGATTACGCCAAAGCAATAAAGACCTGTGGTACTGCTTTGTGGGGCATACATGCCTGTGAAAGTGACCGCGGAGTACCCGGTGGTGGACTTGTTCCGTGGAATGACGTATTCAAATCGTTGGCGGATACATGCCCGAATGCCAGGATCCTTATGGAAACCTACAATACAGGGAAGACCGGGTTTGGCTTTAAACGGGGCATATTCAAAGATGTATGCCCTGATACACATGATTTTGTAAAGAATGGGCTTACGTTTCTAAAACAAAAAGCCAAAGCAATTTAAACCAGAAAACACTCAAATTAATTAATCCTACTTGTTATGAAAGATTTAGCTAAGCGAAATTCAAAGTTTAAACCTAAGGTTTGGGAATTACTTCTGGTCATCGTAATTCTTTTTACAAACCCATCCGGTGCATTTTCGCAATCAAAGGAAATGAATTATCCGTTGAAAAAAGAGGTAAAATGGTTCACGGATGCACGGTTTGGAATGTTTATCCATTGGACTCCACTTGGTGCAATAGATCAGGAAATTGGATGGTCGTGGGGAAATCAGGTTCCCAAAGAGAAATACATTCAAATGTGTAAAGAATGGAATCCTGCCAGATTCGATGCCAATGAATGGGTTCGCATTGCCAGGAATGCCGGAATGAAATACATTGTTTTTGTTCCAAAACATCACGATGGCTTTTGTCTCTGGGATACAAAAGCAACCGATTTTAACATCATGAATACCCCCTATGGTCAGGATATTTGTAAACAGCTTTCGGAAGCCTGCGAAAAGAATGGGATAACTTTTTGCACCTATTATTCAATAGCAGATCTGCATGAGAATGGTTGGTCAAAAATGTGTTGGGTTGAAAACACCGTCTTCGAGCCGGTAAAAGGTGGAATGGACGCTTATTTTGAGTTCGTCAAAAAACAGTGTGCCGAGTTGATTCAAAAATACCACACCAAAAATTTCTGGTTCGATGGTTTCTGGCATACCGAATGGTATGGCAATCCAAAATACAGAAAGGAACTTTCCGATTATTTAAAGAGCCTGGATGCCAACATCATTATGTCCCGTTTGCAAATGCCAAGCACTCCGGTAGGAGGAGCATGGGATGATGGTTGGGATTTTGAGAAAAATGTAGGCGATTACCATAGCCGTGAAGACCACGGAAATTTGGGTTGGGAGAAATTGTACTACAAAGGTCCATGGGAATTTTGTTCGAGTGTGGCATATCCTAACTATTCCTATAATTCAAAAATGAAGTATAAAACCGGAAAGGAAATGATCCAAACGTTGGTTAAAATAGCCGGAAGAAATGGGAATTACCTGTTGGATATGGCTCCAGGTCCAGATGGAAGTATTCAGGAAACGCAGAAAAAACTGTTTGCCGAAATTGGTAGTTGGACGAAAATCTACGGAGAAAGTGTTTATGGAACCGAAGGTGGCCCCTATCTTCCGATTAAAGGTGACTTTGTAAGTACCCGCAAAAACAATAAAATCTATTTGCACCTGTTGAGCGGGCAGACGTCTGTTTCACTTCCTGCATTTGAAAACAAAATTGTATCTGCAAAAATATATCCAACTTCTGAGAAAGTTGCATTTCAAAAGGAAAATAATAAATTCATTTTCACGGTTCCGGCTAGTTACAGGAATGAGAATGATCTGATTATCGAGTTGATCCTAAAAGGAGCCACGAAAGATATGGCTTTAATTAATCCACTAGTTGATTAGTATTGCTTTCATTCGTGAATTCGTGGTCAAGTTTGGTGAATTTATATATACTTGCATTTTATTGTTTCCAACTGAATAGATTTGGGTTTATGGGCAGGATGCTTATTATTTTTGGTGTGTTTCTGAATACGTGGACTTGTTTATATGGTTCTACGGTGCTGAGGCTAACAAATATTTCGGTTAAAGATGGTTTATCAAACCTCAATGTCACTGGTATAACACAGGATCAGACGGGATATATCTGGGTAGCCACCATGCGTGGATTGAACCGGTACAATGGCGGTAGTACTTTCAAGGCGTTGGACTAAATCTGTTAATGAGGTTTTTGTTTAAAAAACCTGAATTGCGTTCTTCCTTTTTATTTTTTGAGTAGATTCAATTTAAGAATCTGATAATCATTTAGATAAATTATATTTTTACATCCTAAAGACCTTTAAATTCCCATTGATGTTCATCGCCATTGTGTGTTCATTGATCTTGAACATCAAATCGAAATGAACACAAGAAGGGCATGAAAGCAGAAAAGTACACTTTTGATTTGATGATGATATAGCGTTTGGAAAATGAAATTGAGTTTATTTCGTCAAATAAAACCATAATTGAATTTGAAGTTGTTTTTCGTTGGAGCTAAATATATACATTTGAGATTCTCTAAGCAACCTGAATATTTATGATAGAAATAGGTCAAATTGTTAAAAATCTGGTACCTTCAGAAGCCGTCACCATCAACCATATACAGAAGATGGGTTCAATGGTATAAGTAAAATATACTGGTGTCAATTCGAATAAGGTCAACACCAAAATGCTTTCAACCAATGCTTTCGAACAATTGGAAGTACTGACACAGGAAGGTTCTTTTAATTTCAAGGGTGACCCTGTCAGGTTCGCCCTTTTTGCCGAAGCTGAACGGATCAATTCTGCTTACCAGTTCGACCCACTTTTTGCAGTCAATTGCAGCATCGTCGATCCCCTGCCCCATCAGGTCGAAGCCGTTTACAAATTTCTTTTGCCTCAGCCCAAAATAAGGTTTTTATTGGCCGATGACACAGGTGCCGGCAAAACCATTATGGCTGGCTTACTTATCAAAGAATTAATGATGAGGGGTTTGGCAGAGCGAATTTTAATTGTTACTCCGGGTGGATTGATCAAACAGTGGCAGGAAGACGAATTGGGGATAAAGTTCAATATCCCTTTCACACTTGTGAACCGTAGCCTTTTCACCTCCGATCCGAACGTGTTCCACACCTCGCCACGCATTGTCACATCAATTGATTTTATATCGAGGGAAGATATCCTGAATGTTGCCTCAAATTCGAATTGGGACCTTATCGTATTTGACGAATGTCACAAACTTTCAGCCTACGATTATGGCGAAAAACAGTACCTGTCGCAACGTTACTAGGCTGCCCAAACGTTATCTCAGCAATGCGAACATATCCTTTTGCTGACGGCTACTCCCCACCGTGGCAGGAGCGATACCTTTAAAAAGTTGCTCCAAATACTTGACGAAGACATTTTTGCCACCAACGAAATCGCTTCGACACGGGTAAAAGAATTGGGCCAAAAAGGGATCAACATATTTTGAAGAATCAAGCCCGGTTGCAGAATATGGAACTGATGTCGCAGTTGAGCCCTAAGGCGCCCGAGGTATTGGGTTGTGCTTATGTTATATCGCCCACAAAGGTCTAATAACTTGGTCATTATGGGATAAGCCGTGACGAAGAAGTTGAAGCTGTTGCATTGAAAATCGCCATTGACCACGAAAAATCTGTTTTTGAAAAGATTTTGAAAGGGGTTCAGTATTTCCTGCCGATGAACGAGTGGATAACGATACTTGTAAAATAGATTTTTTGCGAAAAGTAAATAGATAATTTGCGAAAAGTATCGAAAACCACTACCTTTCGCAAATATTTACTCTGATGGAAAAGTTAAAAGAAAATCATCGTCTCGAATCCTGGGTTGAATTGCAGCTTTCAAATGGAAAGTATGGATTTACTTTGGATGCACTCCGCCAATCTTTCGTTGAACAATCTGAAACAGCCATTAAGTTTGCACTGAAGCGGTATGTTGATAAAGGAAAGATAATCTCCATATTTAAAGGGTATTACCTGATTATTCCACCTCAATATGCCCCAAGGGGAATTTTGCCTCCTGCTATTTTCCTTGATAGTTTCATGAAATTTTTAGAACGGCCATATTATCTTGCACTTCTCAATGCTGCGGCTTATCATGGTGCAGCGCATCAGCAACCCCAGGAATTTTTTGTTGTGACGACTTCTCCTGTTCTTCGGCCTACCCAACGAAAAGGTTTGAAGGTAAATTACATCAGTAAAAAGGAAATTCACGAAAAATTGATCGAAATCAAAAAAACAGAATCAGGATACCTCAAAATATCGAACCCTATTCTGACGGCCACTGATTTGATCCAATTTGAAAAACGGGTAGGTGGCTTAAACAGGGTCGCAACAGTTATGAACGAATTGGCCGAAGCGATCAAGCCCGATGATTTCAATGCTTTCCTAATTTCGGTTACCCCGATTAGTGCGCTGCAGCGACTTGGCTATATCTTTGATAAAATATTAGGTAACAATGCATTGGCTGATGCATTAGTTCAGGCTTTGGAGCAAGTTGGGGCAAAATTATTCCGTGTACCGTTAAAAGCCTCTGCGCCAACCAAAGGCTTTTCGCTTGATGAAAGGTGGAAAGTTATTGTAAATACCGAAATTGAAATAGACGAATGATACCTCAAGCTTATATAACAGAGTGGTCCAATTATGTACCATGGCAATCAAACGAACAGATTGAGCAAGACCTGGTAATCTGTCGTGCACTGATAGCGATATTCTCCGATGATTTTTTATCTTCAAGCCTGGCATTCAGAGGGGGAACAGCTTTGCACAAACTGTATTTACACCCGCAGCCTCGATACTCGGAAGATATTGATCTGGTGCAGATTAGACCTGAACCAATTAAAGAAACGATCCAACGGTTACAGGAAAAACTTAGTTTTATAGATGACCGTTCAGTAGTTGATCAAAGAAAGAACAACAATACCATTAAATTTCGTTTTAATTCAGAGTTTGCTCCAGTTCAACCAATTAGGCTAAAAGTGGAAATTAATTGTAAGGAACATTTTTCCATATTGGATTACCAGAATTTTCCATACGAAGTGAAATCGTCATGGTTTACCGGTTCATGTAATGTTACAACTTATAAGCTCGAAGAATTATTGGGTACTAAGCTTCGTGCGTTATATCAGCGCAGAAAAGGCAGGGATCTCTTCGACCTTTATAACGCCTTAATTAAAGTTCCCGAATTGGACAAACAAGCAATAATTCAATGTTATCAGAAGTATATGGAGTTTGTAGTGGATCAACTCCCGTCACGAAAACAATTTATACAAAATATGGAGGCAAAAATGCAGGATGCTGAATTTCTTGGAGATACTGCTGCTTTGATCCGTACAGGTGAAAAATACAATCAGAATGAAGCTTATGAATTGGTAAGAACCGAATTAATTGAAAGACTCTAAATATGAATACCTCCTGTAAAAAACTCATCGAAGTGGCAATGCCGATTAAAGAAATTTCGGCCGAGAGCGTGCGCGATAAATCGATCCGCTACGGCCATATTTCGACACTCCACCTGTGGTGGGCACGCCGACCTTTGCCCGTATGGTTAACAATGGTGATAAGCGATTGTTTTGAAGTTGAATTTTTCCTAAAGGAAACAAAATTTGTATGAAATTTTACTTAGGAGTTACAGATAATAATTGGTATAATTATCTCAGCCAGATCAATCCAGAGGATATTAACTTTTGGCAACCAAGTGGTAGTGTAGTTTTTAAGGTCTTACCACCTGGAGCTCCGTTTCTATTTAAGCTAAAAAGTCCATTAAACGTAATTGGTGGAGTTGGTTTCTTTTCAAGTCATACTTTTTTGCCAATGTCCATTGCATGGGATACTTTTAATAATAGAAATGGATGCGAAACTTATGCTGAATTTAGTAAAATGATACTAAACTACAGAGGTGACAAATTCAATCTAAATCCTACCATTGGGTGTATTGTACTTACTAATCCGCTGTTTTTTAAAAAGGAAGATTGGATTGAGGTGCCAGAAAATTGGGGCAAAAGTATTGTACAAGGGAAATCCTATGATACTGAAGATGATGTTGGGAGGAAGTTGTGGGCAAAAATAGAACTCCGGATTAATAAATATTTATTCACAAATTCAATAGATGAAAGTAAAAGTCAATTAATTCTGGAAGAGCCCGCTTCGCCAGCTTATGGAAACGCAATTTTAACAAAAGTAAGGCTTGGACAAGGTGCATTCAGAATCCTTGTTACTGACGCATATGCAAGACGATGTTCGATAACAGGTGAAAAGACATTACCTGTTCTGGAAGCCGCACATATTAAACCTTATTCAGCCTCTGGACCACATTTCATTTCTAATGCCATTTTATTGCGATCTGATATGCATAAATTGTTTGACTGTGGATATCTGACTATTACAAATGATCACAAAATTGAAGTAAGTTCAAGAATCAAAGAAGAGTTTCAAAATGGAAAAGAGTATTATCAATTCCACGGAAAAGACTTGATGTTTCTCCCAAATAGAGAGATGGATAAGCCAAATATCAAATATATTGAATGGCATAACTCAAATATATATAAAGGATGAAATCAGACATCGAACAAATTATAGAAGAGATTAAGTTATTTCGTGATAATAGGGAATGGGGTGTTTTCCATGATGCTAAGAATTTAGCTATTTGCTTAAATGTTGAATCAGCCGAATTATTAGAAATATTTCTTTGGAAAGAAGCAAATGATGTAGATCCAAACAAAATTAAAAGGGAGCTGGCTGACGTTTTTTATTCAGCCTTCCTTTTAGCAGACAAGTACGGATTTAACATATTGGAAATAATTCGGGAAAAATTAGATGAAAACAATGCGAAATATCCAATAGAGAAATTTAAAGGTTCAAATAAAAAATACAACGAATTGTAAATCAATCAAATGTATTATATGGAAGGTTTACCTAACACAGGTTGATTAAGAACGACAACAAACAGGTCCTTGGTTCGTTCGAGGAGCGCATAGCCGCAAATAAAAACCTGGGGCTTAAAGCCTCCCATCATGGGGGAGGTTTGGAGGGGGCTTTGATCGACCAGGTCCACAGGGCCATGATGTTGTACAAAAGTGCCAATCGGAAGGAGCTGCTGCATTACATTGGCCAAACAGCCTCAAGCCCCGATGGCAGTTTCTGGCGCGTGGTCACCTCCCTTTGCGAAATCCTCCCCTCAGGCTGAGACGATCATAAACAAGCTACGGGACTGATTGTCAATAAGGAGAGCTTGATACGGGAAAGTAAAAATATTACAAGCACGAAACTTGAACAGGGTACATTGGAATTCTAATTTTTATAAATTGCACGAATGGAAACAAATGGTGTTCAACATATCGATTATCAAAACCTTGTAAATACAATTGCACAGACTTTTGAACAAGGCCGGCAATTGGCTGCCCGTGCGGTAAATACCAATTTGTTGCAAACCTATTGGCAGATAGGGCAATACATTGTTGAGTATGAACAGAAGGGTAACGATAGGGCGACTTATGGAAAATCGCTTATAGATAACCTTTCAAAAGACTTATCCCTTTTGTCAGGAAAAGGTTTTAGCCGCAGCAATTTGATCTATATGAGGTTGTTATACTTAAAATATCCAATAAGTGAGAAGCCTTCTCACTTATTGAGCTGGTCGCATTACGTTGAGTTATTAAAGATCGACAACGATTTGGAACGATCATTTTATGAGAAACAAACGATCCTCGAAAATTGGTCTATACCGGAACTTAAACGACAAAAAAAATCGTCGTTATTCCTTCGTCTGGCATCAACAAAAGACAAAGAAGGGATATTAAAGTTGGCCCAAAATGGCCAGATTATTGAGCAGCCATCTGACATCCTACGCGATCCTTATGTACTTGAATTCCTGAAAATCCCTGAACCATATTATCTTAGCGAAAGCGAACTGGAGACGAGGATCATTGAAAACCTTCAACATTTTCTTCTTGAACTGGGCAAAGGTTTTGCTTTTATAGGCCGTCAATACCGCATCACCCTAGCGAACCGTCACCATCACGTCGATCTGGTTTTTTACCATCGTATCCTAAAATGCTTCGTGCTTATTGATTTAAAAAAGGAAACCGCCGGATATGAAGATGTCGGACAGATGAATATGTACCTTGGATATTTTGAAAATGAGGAGAATACAGAAGGCGATAATCCTCCGATTGGTATTGTTTTGGCGAGGGATAAGGACGAACTTCAAATAAAATATGCAATGCACAACCTCAATTCGCAACTTTATGTTGCGAAATACCAATTGTATTTACCTAGTGAAGAGGAACTTAGAAAAGAAATCGAACGAATGTATAAAGACATAAATTAAAATCAACGATATGACTACCAATCAACTCCAGGAATCAATTCCAGTTCAGGCAGTCCGATCGATGAATCGAAACAGCAATACAAAAGCGCAAAAGAAGCTGCGAAACAGTTAAAATTGGATTTTGAGGAAGAAATTTGAAAAATGATAAAAAGTCTGATGCAATTGGGCAACAAGCTGTTACCCAATTGTTGAATTGGAGAATCAAACATATGTTTAAAATACCATGGGGCCATCATAATGCGATCATTTCGAAGGGTAAAACTGCTCCGGAAGGGTTATATGATATTTCAAATACAATCAATCATGCATGGAGCAGGACTGTAAATCGGGTGGCGAAACAAACGAACCGGAGAGGGGGTATGCTGGGTTGTTTGATGGGGTGGAGTAATAAATAGATTGAAAATATACTAAATGTGCTGATGTTCTTCACAAACTATTGAAAAGGCCATATAACAGACGCTAACAATTATATAAAACGATGAAAATCAATTGTCCGAAATTCAAAACCTATTGGTTTATTCAGGTTGCCCTGATCATTAGTATAGGAATCGTTACTGCCAGAGCGCAGAATGCAAAAACAAAACCCAGTTTTTCTCAAATCGAGGCAGGGTTCAAAACGGTTCCCGATTCTGTACAGACCAGTGTTTACTGGTACTGGATGTCGGACAATATCTCCAAAGAGGGTGTAATCAAGGATTTGAATGCAATGAAACGGGCAGGGATTAATCGTGCTTTTATTGGCAATATTGGCGGACAGGGTGTTCCTTATGGAAAAGTAAAAATATTTTCAGATGAATGGTGGGACATCCTTCACACCGCGCTGAAGACAGCCACTGAATTGAATATCCAAATAGGTATTTTTAACAGTCCGGGATGGAGCCAATCGGGTGGTCCATGGGTGAAAAACGAACAGTCGATGCGCTACCTCAACTCTTCCGAAATTGAAGTAACCGGTCCTAAACTGTTCAACGGCAAAATACCTGCACCCAATAAAGACTTTCAATTGGTCAATGTGATCGCCTATAAAGTCCCTGAAGAGTCGGGGAAGGTTTACCTTTCACTAAATCCCAAAATTTCGTCTGACCCAGGTATTGAAAACATAAAGTCCATTTGTGACGGGGACATCAAAACTGAAATTGCCCTTCAGCAAAATAAAACCCTTACCATTGATTTTGTAACAACCGAACAGGCAACTGTCAGAAGCCTGATCATCAATGCTTCTGAAAAAAAGACCAAGGCCAAAGGTGAACTGTTGGTAAAAGAAGGAAACGGCTTCCGCTCCCTGAAAACCTTCGAAATTAACCGGAGCAACCCTGCTATCAATGTGGGTTTCGACCCTTTTGCCCCAATTGTTCTGTCAATTCCGGACACCAGATCAAACCATTTTCGTTTGATAATCAATGAGGTAACTATGGCAGGTGGAATAGCCGAAGTTGATTTGTCGCCGGTTCCAAAATTGGAACGATACCCTGAGAAATCACTTGCCAAGATGTTTCAGACCCCGCTTCCTTATTGGAAAGATTATTTATGGTCAGCACAACCCGAAGTTTCAAATTTTTCATTGATTATTGATCCAAAAACTGTGATAGACCTTTCTAAAAACGCCAAAGCTGATGGAACAATCAACTGGAACGTTCCAGCAGGTAAATGGAAAATCATGCAAACAGGTATGACAACAACTGGTGCGACCAATGGCCCTGCATCACCTGAAGCTACCGGATTGGAAACTGATAAAATGAGCAAAAAACATATCTCAGCACATTTCGAGGCTTTCCTTGGCGAAATTCTTCGCCGTATCCCTGAAGCAGATCGGAAAACCTGGAAAGTTGTGGTTGAGGACAGCTACGAAACTGGTGGGCAGAATTGGACGGATGGACTGATGGAAGAATTTGCTGTAAAATACGGTTACAGTCCGGTTCCCTATCTTCCTGTTTTAAAGGGGAATGTCGTAGGCAGCCGCGACCAGTCTGACCGTTTTCTCTGGGATCTCCGGCGTTTGGTTGCCGACAAGGTCTCTTACGATTATGTGGCTGGTTTAAGGGAAGTTAGCCATAAAAACGGGTTGACAACCTGGCTTGAAAACTATGGCCATTGGGGTTTTCCGGGAGAATTCCTTCAATATGGTGGCCAATCGGATGAAGTGGGCGGCGAATTTTGGAGTGAAGGCGAATTGGGGGATATTGAAAACAGGGCAGCTTCATCGTGTGCACACATCTACGGAAAACAAAAAGTTTCAGCCGAATCCTTTACCTGCGGCGGTAGGGCGTATTCGCGCCATCCTGCGACAATGAAACAACGGGGAGACCGTTTCTTTACCGAAGGGATCAACAATACCTTGCTTCATGTTTACATTGAGCAGCCAGACGAGCGTGAGCCTGGAATAAATGCCGGCTTCAGCAATGAATTCAATCGCCACAATACATGGTTTGAGTACATGCCAATGTTTACCCAATACCTGAAACGCGCCAATTTTATGCTCCAGCAAGGCAATTATGTTGCCGATGCAGCCTACTTTATTGGCGAAGATGCACCCAAAATGACTGGGATCTGCGATCCAACATTACCAAAGGGTTATTCGTTCGATTATATCAATGGGGAAGTCATCCACAACCGGGTCAGCGTAAAAGATGGTAAACTGGTCCTTCCCGATGGGATGACTTACAGAATTTTGGTACTTCCCAAACTGGAAACCATGCGCCCCGAATTATTGAAAAAAATAAAAGAATTGGTTCTTCAAGGTGCCGTCGTTCTTGGACCTGCGCCCAAAAACTCGCCAAGCCTGAAAAATTTCCCGGCTGCCGACCAACAAGTGCAGAAACTGGCAAAAGAGCTTTGGGGAACTGTTGACGGTATAAAGGTAAAATCGGCCAAAGTTGGGAAAGGGTTGGTTCTTTCTGGTATGGAGATGCAGGAAGCCCTTGATAGGATAGGTGCTGCTCCTGATTGTAAATTCGGCAAAGACGATCCGGCTCTGTTTATCCACCGCAGTGTTGCCGAAGGCGAAATCTATTTTATTTCAAATCAATCGGATAAAACAATCACGGTTAATCCGGAGTTCAGGATAACTGGAAAAAGTCCCGAACTTTGGCAGGCTACCAACGGAACATCACGTGATTTATCGTCATTCCTGATAAATGCAACAACGACTGTTATTCCCTTAAAATTGGAGGCGTTTGAAAGCCAGTTTATTATTTTTAGAAAGAAAGCTGAAAAATCCACCGGAAATGATTTATCTGCAAATTTCCCGGAAGGAAAAACTCTGGCGGAATTGGATGGGTTATGGTCAGTTTCGTTCGATCCCTCCAAACGTGGACCAGCAAAACAGGTGATCTTCAAAAGCCTTACCGATTGGACCCTTTCTGACAACGACAGCATCAAATATTATTCAGGCACAGCAGTTTACAAAACGTCGGTAAAGCTCGCTGAACTTCCTACCGGGAAAAAAATAGTATTGAACTTAGGTTCGCTTACCGCGATGGCCAGAATAAAAGTAAACGGGAAAGATGTAGGTGGCGTTTGGACTGCACCCTGGCAGGTGGATATTACCTCATCGGTGAAACCAGGCAATAATGAAGTTGAGATATCGGTAGTCAACAATTGGATGAACAGGTTGATTGGCGACCAGAAATTACCGTCCGATCAAAGGCCAACATGGAGTCCGGTCATTCCATACAAGGCTGATAGCCCGTTGCAAGCTTCCGGTTTATTAGGGCCTGTCCAGGTTCGGCAATACAATTAGATTATTTATATATATTATTGTTTTACAGTGACTTAGTTATATCTTTCAATAAAAATAATGAATAAGATCTGCCGTTTATTTTTCATTTTTCTTATATTCCCTCAGTTTGCCAACAGTCAGATCCAGAATGCAGATCCGGTTATTGACAACGGTACATTGATGTTGAAGCTTGATCTGACAAGGGGTGGTGCCATTTCCTATCTTTCGTTGTCAGGTTCTACACGAAGTATCGTCAATATTGCCGACGAGGGGAGATATATTCAGCAATCGTATTATGCAGGCAGGAGTGTGGATCGAAAATCCGAAGGGCAGTCCCCAAACTGGTCACCATGGGCATGGAATCCAATCCAGGTTGGGGATGCTTACCGAAACAGGGCGCAGATCCTCAGTTTTCAAAAAAATGGCAATACCCTATATGTCAAGTGTATCCCAATGCTTTGGGACATGAACAACAAGCCAGCCGAAGCTGAAATCGAACAGTGGACCACCCTTGCGGGGAATGTATTGACTGTCAGGAACAGATTAACCTGCCATCGCACCGATAATATTTACGAGGAAGGTATTCTTGACGATCAGGAATTGCCCGCAGTCTATCCTGTTTCTGCTTTGAAAAACCTCTATTCCTATTTTGGGAATCTTCCGTTTACAAATGCAGCGCTGACCAATCCCGTAACTGTAAACCTCTCCAGCGGATTTTGGGGCAGGTACATCAATGACATGGTAACCGAAAACTGGATGGCTTATGTGGATGACAATCAATGGGGATTAGGTGTTTACAATCCCATTTGCACCAATTTTCTGGCAGGAATGTCTGGCCAGCCAGGCGGTGAAGCTACAAATGGTGCAACTTCCTACATCGCACCTGTAAAAAAGGAAATCCTGAACAAAAACTCCGTTTATGAGTACGAATATTACCTGATTGTTGGAACATTGGATGAAATACGTTCAAAGATTTACCAGATCCATTCATCAAATCCGCCGATAACGTCCATCACGGTGAAGAGTGCAGGTGAAGTTTCAACATTGAACGGGATTGGCAGCACCTTGCAAATGTTGACATCCGTCCTGCCTTCTGTGGCCAAAAATCTGGTTGACTGGTCTGTTGACCTTCCCGAGGTTGCAACTATTGACGATAAGGGTGTTCTGACAGCGATAAAAACCGGCACTATCACTGTCAAAGCAATTGCTAAAGATGGCACAGGGATAACTGGCTCCAAAACGATCACTATAACAAATATCCCCCAAAAAACCGCATGGGAATTTACTTCCTCACTTGAAGGGTGGAGCAGCACCCATTCGGGGAATGTGTCTGTTGCCGATGGCAAACTTGAATTCAATATTACCGGTTCCGATCCCTATGTTACCGGTTCGGTCTTTACCAATGGCTGGACAATTGGAAGCCTCAAATATCTCTGGCTGAGGATAAAGAATGAGACAACAGACAATATGGGTTCCCTTTATATTTTCTTTGATGCCTCCTCCGGAGGCAGTTTTACTTCGGTTGGTTTCCCATTGACACCGAACGACACCGATTTCAGGGATGTTTTTGTGGATTTGACAAGTAACCCAAAGTGGGTTCCCGGCTCGAAAATTTCCTATTTCAGGTTAGATCCTACAAATAGCTCTACTTCGGGCAGGTTTTTTTTTGAGTTTATCCGTTTGATAACAAGTAAGCCACCTTTAGTATCCTCGTTAACAGTCAAGAGTGCAGGTGATACAAATGAAATAAAAGGAAAGGGCAGCAGGTTACAACTTTTTGCAAATGTACTTCCTACCCCGGCAGATAGTACAGTCAAATGGTCGGTTAATAATCAGGCAGTTGCATTGATTGATACGAATGGACTTATCACTGCGGTATCCAATGGATTGGTCACAGTTAAAGCAACAGCCTGGGATGGGTCAGGAATTTATGGCACCAAAGATATTACAGTTACGATGGTTACGTCAGTTGGCAACATCGAATGGTCACCCTTGAAAATTTTTCCGAATCCGGCTACCAATCGGTTAACCATCAATAGCGGACAGTACTTTGTGAATGGAATCATCATTTGCGATTTGCTGGGAAGAATGGTTTTGATGAATAATGAACCTTTTATTGGAACGAAGACCATTGATTTGGCTCTTGAAAAAGGGACTTACCTGGTTCGATTAATGGGATCAGCCCAAACGTGTAAACTTATAATCAAATAAATCAAATTGATAAACAAATAGATACTAAATAGTTATACAAATGAGCAAGATTGTCCTGACTATCATTTGCATTGCAATAGCAATCACTTCCCTTGCAGGCTCTGTAAAAACTTTACCGGAAAAGGTTTCCTGTGCCATTGCGGATAAGCAGGAATTTCAGGTACCAGATTGCCTTCAGTTGACCGGATGGCTCGGCTCACGCACAGATGCCAACGAGAAGAACCGGTTGGTGAAAATTGATACGGAACGCCTACTGGAGGGGTATCGTAAACGGCCGGGCCGGCAAACCTGGGATGGCGAGCATGTTGGCAAATGGCTTCATGCCGCCACACTGGCCTGGGTCAACACCGGCGACCCGGAACTGCGTAAAAAACTCGATTACACTGTCACCGAACTGGTTAAATGCCAGCTCGGTGATGGCTACCTGGGTACCTACACGAACGACCAACGCTGGACCAATTGGGATGTTTGGGCACACAAATACAACCTTATTGGCCTGATCACCTACATCCGCTACACAGGTAATCAGGAGCCGTTGCCCGCCTGCCTGAAGATGGCTGATCTGCTCTGTAATACCTTTGGTGACCAACCGGGTAAGCGGGATATTAATCCAACGGGTGCACATACAGGGATGGCCTCGGGCAGCGTGTTAGAGCCAATGGTATTGTTGTACCGCCTGACAGGTGAGCAACGGTATCTGGAATTTGCCAAATACCTGCTACGTGCCCAGGAATTTCCTACAGGGGCGCACATTGTTTCCACGCTGCTTACTGCTAAGCGGGTTGACAAGGTGGGTAACGGCAAGGCTTATGAAATGCTCTCCTGTCTTAACGGCATCCTGGAACTATATCGCACAACGGGTGATCCCAGGTTGCTGGAAGCCTGTCGCAACGCATGGCAGGACATCGTGGACAATCGGCTTTACCTTACCGGTGC
>JBAXWR010000133.1:0-19388 GCA_037128295.1 Mariniphaga sp. | reverse complement strand
ACAATTTTGCTATTTTTGATGCCAAATAAAAAGCAATTTTCCCGCAATGAAGAAAATATTTGCAATATTCCTGCTCTCGGTCATTTCATGGCCTTCCTTTTCGCAACTCAATACAGATCAATACTTTTATATCGGACGTAGCCGGATCTATTTTGGAAATTATGTCAGCGCAATCGAAAATTTAAATATAGTCATAAAACTCAGACCAAATCTTCCGGAACCCTATTTTTACCGTGGAATGGCCAAACATTATATTGACGACTTCAGAGGTGCCAAAAACGATTATGACAAAGCACTGGAAATCAAACCATTCTATCCTGAAGCATTTATGTACCGTGGGATGGCCAATTATGAGCTTAAAAATTATAAGGAAGCCTTAAACGATTATTCAAAAGCGCTCGAATACAAGAGCGATGATCAGGCCATTTACAACAACAGGGGGATTACCAAAGCAGCAATGGAAGATTTTGATGGTGCAATTGCAGATTACACCAAAGCAATTGAACTTGACCCAACAGTAGCGAATAATTACCTCAACAGAAGTTCCGCCAAACAGATGAAAAACGATCTGGATGGAGCAATAAAAGACTGTGATGCTGCCATTAAGATCCGGCCTCATTTTGCTGGTGCTTACCTGATGCGGGGAATCGCGCGATTTGAGAAACAAAATTATGCGGGTGCCCTTAAGGATTACGACCTGTGTATCAGGCTCGATCCAAAAATGGCCCAGGCTTTTGTCAACAGGGGGATTGTTAAACACAAGCTTGAAGACGCGCAGGGCGCAATTCCCGACTACAATATGGCCATCAAACTGGATCCTGACATTGCTGTGGCGTGGTTAAACCGCGGTATAGCAAAAGAGACTCTTAAAATCCCGGGAGCAGAAGCTGACTTTGCTGTAGCAGAACAACTTGATCCCAAATTTGCCCAGTTTAAAAAACGGTTGAACGAAGAAGAGGAGAAAGAAAAGCAACGCAGGCAGTATGGTTTTGTACTTCCAACTCCGAGTCAGGGACAAAAAAATCAGAATCAAACGGGTAAAAATGGTAGCTCCGGTCCTTCAACGAACCAGCAAACTGCACAGCAACAAAATGCCAATGGAAAGCCTCCAACTCAAACTCAGAACGTTCCGGGACAAGGACAGTTGGCAAGTGCCAATGGTGGAACATCGAATCCAGGATCTGGATTGACTCAGAATGACCCCTCGAAAACTAGTCAGGATTCAATTTCGGTTCAAAGGGAAAATGGCAAAGGCCCGATCACCAGGAAACGTGCGAGACGTAATATTGTAGTAAATGATGGTGGAGACATCAAGGAAACTGAAATTACGAGAGGAATGGTTCAGAATCGGAATGTCAATATTGAATTGCAACCAGAATTTGTCTTATCGATCTTTCACAAAGATTCGGTTGATTATGAAAAGTTACAATACTATAGTATGGAGGTTGATGCCCTAAATCGCAAAAATAACAACCAGCCGTTTATACTGATTACCAATAAACCAATGAGCGTTGAAGATTGGCGAAATGAAGAATACAAGGAAAACATCCGCTTCTGGGACAATGTTTTACAAACAGGTAAAAAAGGTTCCGATCCCCATTTTAACAAGGGAGTTATATACGATCAGCTTAAAAATTACAACGTGGCAATCGATGAATACAATAAGGCAATTAAATATGATGGACGTAATCTACTCGCCTATTTTAGCAGAGCCAATGCCCTCACGAAAAGAGTCGATTTCATACGAAAACCAGGTATCCTTCCGGAACCTACCACACTGAACATCAATGGAACAAAAGCGGCAGCGAATGCCCCCAAAGACGAAGCGATATTGGATTTTGAAGATATAATAAAAGATTATGAATCAATTATTTACATGAATCCAAGATTCATCTTTGCTTGGTTTAATATGGCAAATACAAAGGTCAAAAAGAAGGATTATTTAGGTGCAATCAATGATTATTCAAAAGCCATTGAACTTGAACCGGATTTTGCAGAAGCCTATTTTAACAGGGGACTTACACGAATCTTCCTGGAAGACATGGAGGGAGGCTCGCTTGATTTGAGCAAGGCCGGAGAACTGGGATTGACTGAATCTTATAACGTTATCAAAAGATACTGTAATTAAGGTGAGGTTGAATATTCTAAGTTATTAATAATTAGCATTATGGCGAATCAACCATTGGCTGAACGGTTAAGGCCCAAAAGTCTTGATGAATTCATCGGCCAGGAACACCTGGTTGGAAAAGGTGCAGTTTTGCGCAAAATGATCGACTCCGGGAATCTGTCTTCTATCATACTTTGGGGACCTCCGGGAGTTGGAAAGACAACACTTGCAAAAATCATTGCTAACTCTCTAAACCGTCCGTTTTATATTTTAAGTGCCATCAATTCAGGCGTAAAAGATGTCAGAGACGTTATCGAGAAGGCAAAGAGCAACCGTTTTTTCACTGCTCCCAATCCAATATTGTTCATCGATGAAATCCACCGTTTCAGTAAGTCACAACAGGACTCATTATTGGGAGCCGTTGAACAGGGTTTAGTCACACTAATAGGAGCTACCACCGAAAACCCATCATTTGAGGTGATTTCTCCTCTCCTATCGCGCTGTCAGGTTTATGTCCTTAAATCACTGGAAAAAGAAGATTTGCTGATTCTTTTAAATAATGCATTAACTACTGATTACGAGATCAGCCAACGTAATATTGTATTAAAAGAATATGAAGCTTTGCTTCGGTTCTCAGGTGGTGATGCCAGGAAACTTCTGAATGTGCTTGAACTTGTCGTCAATGCCGAAACAGATGAAGAGATAACAATAACCAACGATCTGGTCACATCACGGTTACAGGAAAACTTGGCTCTATACGATAAAAATGGAGAGATGCATTATGACATTATCTCTGCATTTATCAAAAGTATCCGTGGCGGTGATCCCGATGCAGCAGTTTACTATCTTGCCCGAATGATAGAAGGTGGTGAAGACGTAAAATTTATTGCCCGTCGATTACTTGTACTTTCCTCTGAGGACGTGGGACTTGCCAATCCAAATGCCTTTCTGATGGCGCAGAATACTTTCGATGCCGTTCACAAGATCGGTATGCCGGAATCACGTATCATCCTTTCGGAATGTACGATCTACCTTGCCACATCTCCCAAAAGCAATTCAGCTTATCAGGCAATTGATGCTGCTTTGGCCGAAGTTCGTGAATCTGGCCATTTGCCTGTTCCCCTTCATTTAAGGAATGCACCAACCAAGTTGATGAAGGATTTGGGCTATGGGAAAGAGTATAAATATGCCCATTCCTATGAAGGCAATTTTGTCGATCAGGATTTTCTTCCCGAGAAAATTAAAACGAAACGGTTCTATACTCCGCAGCATAACCCTACCGAAGAAAAAATCCTTGAAAGGTTAAAAATTTGGTGGAAAAATAGATGGTGAGATGTTTAACCGACTTCTGCCACCAGAACATTAAAACACAACTTGTCCCGACCCATGGGAAAGGCTTCACTAAGGTTATAAAACAAAACATGTATTCTTTGTGAAATCTTAGTGTGTTGGTGACTTTGTGGCATTTCCTGTTTTTATCTTTTAGGAGAATGCATTAAAAGAATATTCAAAAATCAGTAATATTTCTCATTATATTGATTATTAATTAATTGCAATAGAAATCAATATTGCAATGAATTATTCTATATTGGAAAGAACTTTTTAACAATCATTAACTAATATCTTAGTACCAAAACTAATTACTTAGTTATATATTTGATCCGTTATTAACCGTTTTGCGCAAAACAATTCAAATTGAAAATCATGAAAACAGAAAAATTATTCCTTGAAATTTGTGACCTTCGGATTTAATCTTTTTTTTGCCCTATCAAACTAATTTTTTAGTTTTTTAACGAAATAAATAGTTCATAAATTTGGAATCCCAATTCCGATGATTTAATTTTGATTTACTTTAAGATCTACTAAGATGAATACGATGAAAGAACTGACACGCGCCGAAGAGCAATTGATGCAAATACTCTGGAAACTTGAAAAGGGGTTTGTAAAAGACCTGATAGACGAGCTTCCCGAGCCAAAACCAGCTTACAATACTGTTTCAACATTTATCCGGATCATGGAAAAGAAGGGGTTCGTTGGTCATACTGCCTATGGGAATACCCACGAATATTTCCCACTGATATCGAAACAAACTTATACCAAACAGTATATGAAGGGTTTTATCAAAAACTATTTCAGTAACTCGTTTCAGGAGATGGTTTCCTTCTTTGCAAAAGAGGACAAGATGTCGATTTCGGAAATTGAGGAATTGTTACAGGAGGTAAAAAAAGATTTGGAGAACGATAAAAAGTAAAGCCATGAATACATCTATCACCAATTTCGTTATTGAATCGGGTTTCAGCCTGACATTGTTCACAATCATCTATCTGGTGTTTCTTCGTAAGGAAACTTTCTTTATGCTGAACCGCATCTATTTAATGGGTGCAGTGATGATTTCTGTTTTGCTCCCATTCGTACATATCCAGGTAAGTACACCGATGCAATCAGTTATGCTGGAAGAGGTAGTTGTAACAGCCCCACGGATTCAAAATCTCCTGGAGACAGTAACTATTTATGGCACAAGAATTTCCGGTTCATTGGAACAAACAATCCAGTCGATTGGATGGATCAGATTTATTTACATAACTGGAATGTTCACCTTTTCTATATTGCTCATTTACAGACTGCTGCAAATATCAAGAATTGTAATGAATAATCAGGTAGAGAAAAGAGATGGAATAGGGATCCTTAAATTGGATCATGATATCAAACCATTTTCCTTTTTTGGCTTTATTTTTATCAGTCGCGAACAATCGGAACTTCCTGGAATGAAAGAGATGCTTGCCCACGAATCGGAACATGTCAGGCAAGGACACTCTTTTGACATTCTGATTTTAGAATTATTGACTATTTTTCAATGGTTCAACCCATTTATCTGGTTACTAAAAAGATCGATCAGGGAGAACCATGAATTCCTTGCCGACAATGGCGTATTAAAACCCGGGGTTAGCTCCGCGAATTACCGGTTACTGTTATTAAACAGTTCATTTAATCAACAACCAATTATTGCAAATAATTTCAATTATTCACTGATTAAAATCCGTATTAAAATGATGACAAAAATAAAATCTTCAAAATTAGCAGCATCTAAACTGACCATGGGTATATTGGTTACCGCTGCATTGTTTATGGTTTTCGGTTTCGATTATTCTGAAAGTCTTCCGCAAGAAAAGAAACAGACTACATCTCAAAAGAAGGATGTTCAAATATCCGAGCAAACACAGGACCAGGTTTTTGTGGTGGTTGAACAAATGCCAGAATTTCCAGGGGGTGAACAAGCTTTAAGGGAATTCATTGCTAAAGAGGTTAAATATCCTGATGATGCGATAAAGGCAAAAATTGTGGGAAAGGTGTTCGTTAATTTTGTAGTAAGCAAAGAGGGAAAAGTTATTAATCCTAAGGTTGTAAGGGGTGTAAGTCCAAGCCTTGATGCAGAAGCACTAAGGGTTGTCAAAATCCTGCCCATCTGGAAACCCGGTCAGCAAAAAGGTGTGAATGTTGCCGTTTCCTATACAATTCCTATAGCTTTTGCTTTAAAATAGCTATTGTTGAAATAGATTGCCACCAATTCTACCATGCATCAAAAACAGGATGGAAATTGGTGGCATTATTATTTGTGAAATTTAAAATTTCAAATCATGTTTAAGCTATTTATCATTTTGATCTTAGCATTTCTGCCAATTGCTTCATTTGCGCAAGAGATTGATTATCTGATCCTAAACAATGAATATGACAAGGCATTGCAGGTTATTGATTCAGCATTGGCAAAAGATGAAGTACAACCCAAACTTTATCTGAAAAAAGGGCAGATCCTACAAAAACGGTTTGATTATTTGGGAGCCATTGCAGCATTGGAAAAAGCTTTTCAGCTTGACTCGCTCAATATCAGTACGTTGAATGAACTTGCCGAGACTCACGCAAGCCTTGGAAATAACAAGCAGGCACTACCTTATTACAAAGCACTTTATGCAACTGACACAACCAATTCGGTTTATACATTAAAACTGGCGAGAGCATGGATTAATGTTAAAACTTATAGCGGGCCCTTTGAGATCCTTAAATCCGCTTACAATCTCGATTCTACGAACCTGATGATCAACAAATTATTGGCATTTTCTGCCTCCAGGACAGGAGCTGACAGTATAGCGATATCCCTGTATAATAAGGTAATAGATCAAAATCCAACTGATCTGAACAATTACGTTAACCTTGCAAATTTGTACCAGAAAAAAGAGAATTACCCCAAGATTGTTGAAACGCTTGAGAAGGGTTTAAAAGTATTTCCAGAAGAAGCGACATTATTGACCAGACTTGGTGATGCCCATTTCGGCAAAAGGGCCTATACAAAAGCCATCCAACCCTATGAAGTTTATTTGTCGTTGGGTGATTCAATTGTCGATGTGGTTAAAAACCTGGGGATCAGTTATTATTACGAAAAATGTACAGACGAAAGCCTATATTTACTGGATAAAAGTTTAATGCTACGACCCAATGATCCTACTACCGCACTTTTTATAGGGTTGTGCTACAAGGATTTAAAAGATATTGATCAGAGCCTGGCTTATATGAATTTTGCAGCCCGTACGGCCATACCCTATTTTATGTCTGACATTTACAATCAATTGGGTATTTTGTACGGACTCAAACGGGAATTTAAGAAATCAATTGAAGCACTAAAAGAAGCCTATAGTCTTGATTCAACTAAGGTGGAAGTTTTATTCAAGATTGCAACGACTTATGAAGAATTTCAAAAAGACAAGACAAATGCCCTAAACTATTATAATTCTTACTTAAAGGCCATGAAGGAGGAAAACGACTATCAAAAAAGTCTGAAAGTATATGCCTTGGAGCGTAAACGGGTCATCAAAGAATACCAGCTTAAATACGGCAAACAACAGAAAAAGTAAACTCTCAACTTCCAACTACTTGATATCGTTCAAATTGTAAGGTGTTTCCTGATATACGTAATAATTAAGCCAATTCAGGAATAAAAGGTTCGCATGTGACCGCCAGCTCAAAACCGGTTCTTTGGAGGGATCATTGTCCTGATAATAATTATCAGGCAGATCAATCGGAAGACCCTTTTCAAAATCACGTTTGTATTCACGATTAAGAGTCTCCCTTGAATATTCAGGATGACCGGTAATAAACAACTGCTTACCCTGATTGGCCATAGCCATATAAACTCCCGCCTTATCAGAATAAGAAATCAACTCAATTTCAGGAACTTTCAATACATCCTCAGCAAGAATTTCTGTATGTCGGGAATGAGGTGCCCGGAATATATCGTCAAAACCGCGAAAAATTGGTAACCTGAAATCTGAGACATGGTGATCGAAAACTCCGAACATCTTTTTGTCAAGCGGATATTTCGGGATACCAAAATGATAATGGAGACCAGCCTGTGCTGCCCAACAAATGAACATTGTGGAAGTTGCATGATGATCAGCCCATGCAAAGATCTTACAGATATCGTTCCAATAATCCACCTCTTCAAAAGGAAGATGTTCGACCGGGGCACCGGTAATGATCATGCCATCATAGGTATTGTCCTGAATTTCAGAAAACGTATGATAGAAGGCATTGAGATGATCCATTGAAGTATTTTTGGAAATATGACCCTCGATCTGAAGGAAGTCAATCTCAATCTGTATAGGTGAATTGGACAACAACCTCAACAAATCGGTTTCGGTCGCAATCTTCAAAGGCATCAAATTCAAGATCACAATTTTCAATGGCCTGATATCCTGATGACTGGCCCTTGTTTCGTCAATCACAAAAATATTTTCTTCACGCAAAAGATCAATTGCAGGAAGAGCGTCCGGGAGATTAAGTGGCATTTTATTTCAAATTAAACCTTCAAGGTTTTAGAAACCTTGAAGGTTTTTGTTAATCAATCAAATTTTCTCAAGTGCCTGTTCAAAGTCGGCAATAATATCGTCAATGTGTTCGATCCCAACGGAAACACGTAAACCAGCAGGATGGACACCCGCACTCAATTGTTCACTATCGCTTAACTGTGAATGGGTAGTTGCAGAAGGTTGAATGATCAGCGTACGAACATCACCAACATTGGCAAGATGACTTGCCAGTTTAAGATTTTCAACCGTTTGATTTGCCTTCTCTTTTCCCCCTTTTACTACAAAAGTCAAAACACCACCTGCCCCTTTGGGTAAATATTTGGATGCCAATTCATAGTTCACGTCACCTTCAAGACCCGGATAGCTAACAGATTCGACTTTAGGGTGTTTTGAGAGCCATTTTGCCAAAGCCAATGTATTCTGAATATGGCGTTCAACACGTAAGGATAGTGTTTCAAGACCCTGGATCAACAGGAAAGAGTTGAATGGACTGATCGCAGGACCATAATCCCGTAAACCTTCAACACGTGCCCTGATAATAAAGGCAATATTTCCAAACGGACCATCGGTTCCGAATACGTCCCAGAATTTCAAACCGTGGTATCCTTCCGATGGTTCAGTGAAAGCAGGATATTTCCCATTTCCCCAATTAAAATTACCACCATCAACAATGACACCGCCAATGGATGAACCATGCCCACCAATCCACTTGGTGGCAGATTCCACAACAATATTGGCACCATGCTCAAGTGGGCGGAAAAGTGCACCACCACAACCAAAAGTATTGTCAACAATCAATGGCAGATCATGTTTTTTGGCTAAGGCAGCAAATTTCTCAAAATCAGGCACTGAGTAACTTGGATTGCCAATCGTCTCAAGATAAAGAGCCTTTGTCTTGTCATCTATCAAGGTTTCAAAATTGTCTGGATTAAGGTCTGCAGCAAATCGAGCCTCTATTCCTATATTTTTAAAAGTTACCTTAAATTGATTAAAAGTTCCACCGTATAAATAGGGTGATGTTACAATATTATCACCCGCACCTGCAATGTTGGTAATGGCAATAAATTGTGCGGCATGTCCTGAAGAAACAGCAAGGGCAGCTACACCACCTTCAAGGGCAGCAATCCTTTTCTCAAAAACATCGGTTGTAGGGTTCATCAACCTTGTGTAAATATTCCCAAACTCTTTAAGGCCAAATAAATTAGCGGCATGTTCCGCATTTTTGAATACATACGAAGATGTTTGATAAATGGGTACGGCCCTTGACAAAGTATCACTATCGGGGGTATGTCCAGCGTGGACCTGTAAAGTTTCGAATCTTGGTGAATTTGAACTCATAACGTTTTGATATTATTGTTTTTATTAAATTTAATATTATAAACGCGGTTTAAACAATATTTGTTTCAAAAAACTCGCGGTGAATCGCTTTTACAGCAGGAATGCGGTCTTTTAATTCAATCAGGAAATAGCTGACGATAGGAGACGCACCTGAACAACTCATCAATACATTTATGCTATTACTGGCTAAAGCGGTAAAAATCCGCGCTGCTACTCCGTAATTTTCAGCTATTCCATTTCCAACAGCCGCAACAACAGCAATATTGTCAGCAATCTGAAGCCGTCCCACGACAGGAAGTTCAATTGCACTTACAACAGCATAGGCAGTACTCAGGTCTTTCTTTGCAATCAAAATATTAATTGAAATCTGTGAAGTGAGAACAGAACTGATGTTTATCCCTGCCACATGAAGTGCGGTAGTCACTTTTGCCAAAATTCCGGGTTTAGCGCCAACTCCTGAACCTTTCAATTTAAGAATTCCAAAATCCTCACTATAAGTGACACTTTTTACAATTCCCTTGGATACCGTTTTTTCTGCACTTACTATTGAAAGCGGATTATTAACGTCCAATACACCATAAATATTAAAAATCCTTATCGGGATATGGGGATCGCTTAGTGGTTCTACGGTACGGGGATGAAGAATCTTCGCACCAAAATAAGCCAACTCAGCAGCTTCATTGTAAGTAAGTTTCTGTATCTGAACTGGATGCTCAACAATCTTCGGATCGGCACTTAAAAAACCATTAACATCCTTCCAGATATCCAGGGAAGAAGCACCTACACACCTTGCCAAGGAAGCAGCAGAATAGTCACTTCCACCTCTTCCCAACAAAGTCGCTTTTCCTTCCGGTGAAATACCATAAAATCCGGGAACAACATAAATAATCTCCTCCGACAAGGATTCCCGAACCCTATTGGTTGATTTAACAAAATCAACTGAGGCAGTTCCAAACTCCCCATCAGTAATCAGACCGATTGTTTCGGGGAAAGCAACCTTAGCCTCAATTCCTTCATTAAAGAGAATTCCATTCAAAAAAACAGCAGAAATCCGTTCGCCAAAAGCCAGGACCTGATCTTCAAGAGCGGGTGAAGCATCTCCCGTAAGGGCAATCCCCTGAAGAAGTTTACCAAGATCCTCCAATAAAAGCTGGATTTCCAGAAGTATTTTATCTCTTAAAACGACATCCTGAATATGCAATTCCAGGGTTTCCTTTTTTAAATTATACAGGTAATCGGTTGTTTTAACCGAAACATGTTCATCATGGCGCGCTTTCTCCAATGCTTCAATAAGGTAATTGGTAACCCCAAAAAAAGCAGATACAACAATCACAATGGGTTTATTATAGTTCTTTACGACTTGAATTACACGACTGATATCTTCCTTACATTTAAGGTTTGATCCGCCGAATTTTACGACAGTTTTTGACATAATAAGAAGATTAAATGTTTTAAATTAATTTGATTGTCCGGTAGGACATGGTTCCTTTAAAGCCTCCAAACAGGTTTTAGCCCGAATGAAGGCTATCGCATGAACATAGATGTGGAAAGCATAAAAATTACAGAACATAGCTTACAAGAAAAACATGGCTGTTCTCCCTTACCATTAAGCCCGCTATTTAAAGTTTTATAACTCATCCTGTATCAACAATGAAGAAAATATTAAGCCACAAACTTACTATTCAGAATGTAAATATCCAAATACTAAATCAGGATTTTGTTGAATCGCCATTCAAAGCACCTTTTATCTTGGACATAAATGCCTTGCTCATTGTCAGACCGCGTAATTTAGCCCTTTCTGCAATCATTCCTACAAAATTATCGTCAACTGTTTCATTCCAAATAACCAACCATTGATCAAAATGACGCTGATCAACATTCATACTAAAGTGCATTGGAACGGGGTTGCCATAATAGTCAGGACGACGGAGTAATACAGTATGCCAGAAACGATAAAGCGTTCGATGGTGCATCTCCCACTTTCCAGCTAGCCTTTTATTAAATATGGGTCCAAGAAAAGGATCCTCCTGAACCCGATCATAAAATTTATCTACCAAAAAATGAATATCTTTCAACGTTTCTATATCCTTTTTCATTTACTTTCTATTTTTTTCAAATTTGATGATTTCCTGTAAACCAATCAAGTACTGAACGACTATATTTGAAAAATATTTGAAAAAACAGGAATAATCTGTTTCAGGGTTCATTAACAGAAAATTATTATCATGGAAATAACTGATTTACAAGGAATTGTTAAATTATCCAATTCCGTTGAGATGCCCTATTTTGGGTTGGGAGTTTTTAAGACAAATGAAGGATCCGAAGTTGAGAACTCTGTGAATTGGACACTTGAAGCGGGCTACCGGCATATTGAAACAGCAGCTATTTACAAAAATGAACGTGGTGTTGGTAATGCAGTAAAAGCAAGTGGAATTTCGCGTAACGAATTGTTTATTACAACAAAGGCGTGAAACGAGAACCAACGCCAGGGAACAGTTCTAAAAGGCTTTGAGGAGAGTCTTGATCTTTTACATACTGATTATGTTGACCTCTACCTCATACACTGGCCTGTCAAAGGGAAATTTACAGAAACTGGAAGATTATGGAAGATATTTATCGTTCAGGGCGTGCCAGGGCAATCGGAGTAAGTAATTTTCATCCGCACCATCTGGAAGAGATCTTTAACATCTGCGAAATCAAACCAATGGTCAATCAGGTGGAATGCCACCCTTACCTGATACAACAGGGCCTCATCGATTTTTGTACTTCACATAAGATCATCTATGAAGCCTGGAGTCCCATTATGCGGGGAGCGGTGAATGATATTGATCTTTTCATGGAACTCTCAATAAAATACAAAAAGACCCCTGTTCAAATCGTATTGCGATGGGACCTGCAAAAAGGTATCGTGACTATTCCAAAATCAGTCCATAAAGAACGTATTATTTCAAATACAGATATTTTTGATTTCGAAATCTCAAAAGAAGATATCTTGCTAATTGATTCATTGGACAGGAATGAGCGCTTTGGTTCCCATCCTGACACTTTCACATTCTGATCGAAATGCTATTTCGGATTTGCAATATCTTTTTTTGTTAAAAGTCCCGTCAAGTTAGTGATTAGCACCGTCCCCCCGCCCAGAACAATGAAAAGCTTGTTCAGGTTATCCAGTATAGACCTGTTTGCAATAAAGAGGAAAGACAATAATCCAACCATAAAAAGAACCAGAAAAAGCTTATACCCCTGCCAGCTTGCCCCGGTATCTCCAAGCTTTGCCTTCAAACGCAGCTTTTCCTCAGGGGTAAACTTTTGTAAAACATGCTTTCGAAAACTTTCGTTCATAAAACTGATATTACATCCATCCACAACAAATATTCCCTTTTGAATCAACAAGTTGACAATCCTTTTGTTTTTAATATTAATGACCATGTCCTGAGCCATATCACTCATAACAAAAAGCTCCATTGGCGTACACGAATCCAGGATACTTTCATAGTACAGGCTGCCCAACTCCAATATTTTCTGACTTATTCGGTTTTTCAGGATTGTATAGGGGAGTTCCATCGTGACAAGATATTCATAAAATTCGCCAACCTCCCTGGAAAACCCTATGAGATAAGTACTTGCTTCCAGCTCATTCCTGATAAAATCCTGAAGGCTTTCTTTTTGATTATTGATAAAATCAGTTGTATTATTATTCCCGGAATGAATGGGTTGAATTCCTTTTTCAGAAATCGGACCATCATAATTTTGAGGAACAAATAACACATTTACTTGTGAAAGAATGGTTTTAAACTGTAATAATAGCTGTTCCCATGTTATTGACGATGTATCTGACTTAACACTGGCATTTTCGCTGCCAGTCGAGCTTGCTTTTCCTTCAAGATAATCAAGAATTTTGTAAGGAGAGATAGTGCTATATATCAAGATCTGCTCTTTTAATTGAATTTTATCACAAATAAATTCCATTTGCAAAATCCAATCAGACGATAAATAATAGTTCCCGGCAAAATTCTCCATTAGAAGTAATTCCCTTTTACCAGGTAAAGCATCCCTGTCACTTTTCAATTCCTGACTCACAACATCTTTACGGTTTATTTCAAATTTTTGGTCAACCAGATTTCTTACCAAGCCGAACTTATTTTCAAATGGGGAGCCAATGACCATTATTGACTGTCCGGAATTGATCTGAGTACATATCCTATCCCCAAAATTATATTCTGTGTGCATTTCAAGAATTGAAATACCCAACATCCTCCTTATACCGAATCTTACAAGAAGGTAGATACAATAAAAAATACCGAATAAAAGTAACATGAAAAGAACATCAAACCTTTGAAATATAGCCAATTGATTGATTTCATTTTCAGAAACAAATGGATTGAAGATATTTGGCCGATGAAAAATCGAATTAACCTTGTAGGTATTATTCATCCCAGAATCAGCGAACGAAGGTGACAGGTAATTAAAAACGATAGAATCATTTTTTTGATGCCAGACTTGATTGCTATTCTGAAAACTTTCACCCTCGAGATATTTCGTTTCGACGGATATATCATCATACAAAGGTCTGAAAAAGTTGACAATACCCTCAAAATTATCGTTAAAATTTGCAATGAATTTTTCCGAATTATCCAATTTAGAATCCGACTTTGGAATATTTTGTGGTCTAATAAACCTTGTGAAAGTTGTACCGATAAATTGCGAATATATACCCAGCGCAACTCTTTCCTCATAAATTTGGCCTACAGATAGAACAAGTTTGTGATTATGCTCCATAAGCTTGTAATAATACCGAAGTTGCAGGTTCCGTTTATCATATTGTCTAACCAATGCCAATTGGTCATGCTTGATTCCCCTGATTAATTCATGATTGACCGATGCCTCAAAAATCTTTATTGAAGGCACAACACTGAAGGCAAAAAGCAATCCCGATAAATACAAGAGATAAAAAGTAACAGTATATGGTTTGTAGTTAAGAGTATAACCTCTTTTAAGCATATAAAAGCAAGTCATTGATAACGCAATAATGAAACTTTCAAATAGTAATAATCTATTGAAATCTGAATGATTGACTATTACCAATGCTCTATAATTCAATATAATAAGTAAAATTAGACTAATTAAGGCAAAGAGATTACGGCTTCGGGATTTTAATGAAAATCCGTTTATGGCATAAATGGAATAGGGGATAACGAATAAAACCATATCAATTCCAAAGAGAAGAGGATTCATCAAATTGATTGGACTTACAACCATAAGATAGAACAATGCAATTAAAAACAGCCAAACGCTCAACAGTAAATAAACCTTATTGTATTTTTCCCGAACACTGAAAAACTCCAAAAGCTGGTTTTTCAATGTCGATTTCTGAAACAGTCGTTTGCAAAAAATAAAAATAAGAATAAACCCGATTAAAAAAGTTGTGAGTGATGATGCAAATAAAAGTGTGCTTACAAGAGATTGTATTTGATAACCATATTCCCGTTTCTTATCGAACATTGTCACAAGGTACAAGGGAATAGGAGTAAGTGGCACAATGCGAATCCGGTATGGATCATCATAATAATTTACGTCCAAGGTCTTGACCGAATTTGAAAAAATAGCAGCCAAAATCGCTTTATCCTGATTACACTCGCTGATGAGATTCTCTTGCATATTCCGTTGTTTGTCGGAATGAAACCATACCAAACCGTTCCCATCAATTATGCAAAATTTATAAGCTTGAGGTAATAGCGGTTCGATTATCGAATAAAACCTGCCAGTTATTGCAATGACAGTATTGTTCAATTCAGACTTTTTAGATAAAGCAACTTTGCTGACCCCACTTGTAACCGATACGATTGATTCCATCCTAAACCTGTGACTTTCGTCCTTAGGAAGTTGCCACTCATCAGGGGTCTTAAAATAGTCACGGTTTGCCAACTTTGTAGCTTTCTCTTTAACAGAAAATGGCGATAATATTCCTGTTTGGTATCCTGTAGAATCCATCCAGAAAGAATAGTCGAAATAAGGGTAACAAGTAGGTTTGTATGGATTCGCCAACAAAATATTGGCACTTGAAGGAAGTGGCATCCCAGATTTATAAGCTATTGAATCATAATAACATAGTTGATTATACACACTTTTTATTTCTGTATTGAGGGAATTATTAATTTCAGTTGACAAATCCTTCAATCTGGTTTCATTTTGTCGGTCATACCAAAAAGCATTTGACACAAATAGAATAAACCAAAAAGTGAAACCACAAATCAAATAAAGTGAAATACCAAAGTTGATCAAAGTACTGGAGGACAATTGCTCCGTTGGAGACATCACCTTAAGTTTAATAAATGGCAAACCAAATATGATCATTCCAAGGATCATCAACATGAATATAACTATCCAGGGTGCCATAGCTCTTTTGGCTTGATTAATTTTTTCTTTCTCAACCAGGCCACATACATACCAAGTTTTATCTTCTACCTGCACCTGGCAAACAAACACTTTGTATTGGTTGCTGGAAATATTTATTTCATATGAAGTTACACCATTGATAGTAGCAAGTCCCGATTTTGATGCTGTAGAAAGACTAATGATGCCAATTAAGTTTTCATTTGTAGAGGAGATTTCACTTCCCGATGCCTGAACTTTTTCAGCATTATTAAAAGTCAGTACGGGTTTTCCGGGAAGTGTAGTAAAGACGACATTATTATCAATAACAAGGATATATTGGCTAAAAATTTCACGTTGCACAAAACCCAACATCAATGAATTATATTGCGCTTTAAATTCGATTGCCATATTTCTCCCAGTCTTGGCTTTATTTGCCAGATTCAGATTAAAGTATAAAAAATCTTGTTTTGCTTCTGATTTGACGTTAGTAACTAAGTCAGTCAGGATTTTTTTTCCAGTTGGTCTGATTTCGGATTTAACAAATTCAAGGTCAGTATTAAAATAACTAAGATCCTTCTTATCCTCCAGCATCATAAGAATATCATCCATGGTTGAATTCTTCCGATTTCGGGATAAGTCCATAAGATGCTTGACATATTCTTTTGAATTTGTCTCCATTGACTGAACTTTAAGATTTAAATCTTTGCTCATCTGTTCAAGTATCCGGGACTTTGTCCGGACAATATGGGCTTCCCTACTATTTGTATATACTTCAAGATAAATGTAATAACCAATTGCAAAAAGGAGAAGGGTGGCAAAAATGATAAACAAATTAAGGTTCAATTGTTTGCTTTTCATTTCATGAGATTATTGAATACGTTAAACGTTAATTCTTGAACAGAACCGAAAGAGATCACTTTAATGGCTTCCTGAATTTTACAACTACACTGAAGTTATTGGGATAAGATTTATTGGGAAATCTTTAAAAACTACAAGTAAATACGGTAAGCGATTCCACCAGCATAATATTGCAAACGCTGTGCCATCGAAAAAAAATACAGATGGTTGAAAAAAAGTAAACTTCCACCAATGTTGATACCTTTAGTGTCGTATTCAGCTGTTAATTGAAACGTCTTGATAAAAGAAGGAGTTAACGATATGCCTCCAAATAAACCTACAAACTGGTTGTTTCTCAGAAAAGTGGCACCGTAACCGGATGTAAGACTTAAACGATTATCTTTAAAATTGAAATGCTTTGTAATTACAACATAGTCAGCTCCAGAATATTGATTACCAGTGGTAACCTCTGTGAATGCATCATGCACACCAAAAGCAATAGAAGGGAAATACTCTTTTTCTTTAATTACTTGTAAACGCATTGAAAAAGCCCGATCTTGATTGATGGTTCCATTTCCCATTTTTAGAAAGGTCATTTTATAGGCAACTTCCAGAAATGGCAAAAAAGTAAGGTTGAAATAATAATTCCCAGTATTATGGCCTAATAAAGGTGCATCTAAATCTGGTTTATAGTTGGCAATAGGCTGGTTTATTGCGGGTAGATAATTGGCACCCATAATAAAAGTCCCGTCAGACTGAAAATCGGCTGACGGGATATTTAATAGACCGGTCATTCCACTTAGCGTTTGAGCCGTAAGAAAAAACGGTAATGTCAAGATTACCAAAATAATAAAATATTTTTTAATCATCATTTGGTAGGTGAAAAGAAGGAAGGACATTAATTTTAATGTCCTTCCTCATTAATTTTAACGTCCTTCCTTTATAATGGAATACTATTTAAAGTTATATCCGATTGTAAATTGAAGTTTATGACCGTCAATCAAAATAGATTTGGGTGTTATTCCTGCATTAAAATCAAAATCCTGCAGATATCTGCCAAGATAGTAGCCATATTCTACTCCGACAATTAATTTATCGTAAAACACTCTGTTTATCCCAACAAAAGGCATACCAACAAAATCGTTACCTTTATTAAAGTTGTAGGCACCTTCTGAATAATGCACATTCTGCACCATCAAATAACTACCATCCATCCCAATATAAGGCCTGATTCCATAAAGGTCTTTTGGGTAAGTGTAAAATAAGCCCATCGAAAGCCCTGTAAAATTAACATTCAGACTTGTGAACGTACTAGTTGGACTCCCATTTACCTTATTGCCCCAATACCATATGCCTGCCCGTGCACCTAGATTAAGTGGCAATTCAACTGAAATATTTCCACTAATCAACGTACCGCCACCAAATTTATCAGTGGCATTGGCCTGTAGCAAAAACGCATTGTTGTAATAGGTTAATGCCGGTTTGTAATAACCTGTTGATAAAGTAAAACTACTAAGCCTGATACCATCGATACTATCGCTCTTGTGCTTGGAGCTCAAATTTTGCGCAATCAAATCTATTGCTGACAAGCAAAGGACGAACGCCATAAAAATTATCTTTTTTCTCATTTTTAAAGTTTTTAACGAATAATAAATTAAGCTCAACTAACCAGCAAGACCACCATTGTGACCCATAAATAATGTAATTTTAGGATATATATTCCAAGCTGGTTCATTTCGAATTAGAATTTTGGGTGTTCCGTTTAAACGATCAGCAGGCCATGTGAAAGTAGGAAGCTCCCTCCAACCCCAAGCAAATGTTGGAAATACTACAGTTCCATTAACGAAAACAGGACCTTTTGTCTTTGTAGTTTTATTATATACATTATCAACCTTTAGTGTATAGACAATGATGTAATTATATTGCAGCAATTGCCAGTCTATTTTCGCTACATTCCCTCTTCCCTCTGGGTTATTAAGAGGAGCCACAGGAATTGTTCTTACAGTAGGACTATTTTTTCTGGCACTGGCAGTTCCACCACCGTTTCTGACTGATGTATAATAAAATTCATAAAGACTCTCAAGAGTATTTACAACAAAATCAATTTTCATAGTAATCGGAAGATTACTAATAGAAATTTCTGGGGAATAAACATACTTGCCGTTTGCGGGATAAGGAATTTCTGTAGGTAGGACACTAGTAATTGTATAACTTCCTAGTCCTCGAACCATAGCGGTCCAGGTACTGAAGTGATAAATCGTAAGCGAAGCAGTATCCCCATCTGGTCCAACAATAGCATTCTGGTACTCCTCCCATACACCCGTGCCTTCATTATAAGTAATTACTAAAACACTACTACCAGGTTCGTGAGTATAAGGTAAATTAAAAACCAAGGTAACTCCTGCTGGGAATGTAATATTCGGATTGGAACAGTCAAGACTGATGGAAACACCTTCAATCTCTCCACTAGCCTCAGGTAAGTTAACCGATTGCGGAATTGGTGCAGCCTGGGCAGGTGCAAGAGTTGTAACAGATATTTGAACATCGGCTGTGCCTGCAAAAGAACTTGGTGGGATTACCAAAGAAGCGATTGTCTCGCCTGTGGTTGCCTTTTCCACAATTGTTGCGCCTACGGATGGTTTCACAACAACAGGTGTTGAAAGTTTTTTCAAGGATAAAACTTGAGCATCTCCACCGGTTGAGGCAATGTTTAAGGTAAATCTGTTGGCAACATAACCGGGTTTTTTTGCTAAAACAACATAATCCCCTGGCAACATTTGAGGAATTGTGTATTTCCCGGCTGCATCGGTGGTTGCAACAGATTTTCCGTCTAAAAATACCTCTGCGCCGGCCATAATGGCACCCTGGTCATC
>JBAXWR010000132.1:0-19584 GCA_037128295.1 Mariniphaga sp. | reverse complement strand
CTACTAAGGAATAATATTTTCAAAAACGAAGAACTTTCAATCTTAACTTCCTACGAATTAATCCCGAAGCTTCGGGACCGCTCTAACCAACTGAGCTACTAAGGAATAATATTTTCAAAAAATAAAGAACTTTCAATCTAAACTTCCTACGTATTAATCCCGCAGCTTCGGGACCGCTCTAACCAACTGAGCTACTAAGGAATAATATTTTCAAAAACGAAGAACTTTCAATCTTAACTTCCTACGCATTAATCCCGAAGCTTCGGAACCGCTCTAACCAACTGAACTACTAAGGAATACACTATTTTTTCGCTTTAGCCCTTATTTCTTCTAAAGCGTTGCAAAAATAGTAAGTTTTTCAGAAATCTGAAATATATTTGTAAAAATTCTTAAAAAAAATCGGACATATGAATAAACTTAAAATACTAGGGATCGGAAATGCATTGGTTGACATCCTTGTTTTGGTAGATAATGATCATATTATCAATAGTTTAAATCTCCCAAAAGGTGGGATGACATTGGTTGACGGGGAGCTTTCGGCCAGGATTCAAAATGAGATTTCCCATCTTAATATCAAAATTGCTACTGGCGGATCAGTCGCAAATGCGATAAATGGGATTGCCGGTTTAGGGGTTGACGCCGGTTTTGTGGGTGCAATCGGACATGATGAACTTGGTGTATTGTTCAAAAACGATATGCTCAAACGTGGCATCTCAGTTTCGATGAAAGAATTAGAGATTCCAACGGGCCGAGCAGTCGGTTTTGTCAGTCCTGAAGGGGAGAGAACTTTCGCAACCTATCTTGGTGCAGCTGTTGATATGGGGCCTACTGATATTACTCCTGAACTTTTTGCAGGATATGACCTTTTTTTCATCGAAGGTTACCTTGTTTTCAACCATGCGTTGATCATGGCTGCTGCATCTGCCGCAAAATCTGCAGGACTTACAATTGCACTAGACCTGGCTAGCTACAATGTTGTTGAGGCCAATATGGATGTCCTGAACGAGTTGGTAGATAATTATATCGATATTGTATTTGCCAATGAAGAGGAAGCTAAATCGTTTACAGGCTTACAACCAGAAGAGGCACTTAAAAATTTGGCTGAAAGGTGCGACATTGCTATCGTGAAAGTTGGGAAAGAGGGCGCTTTTATCCAACAGGGCGAGAATAAATGGCACATTCCTGCATTTGAAACTTCCGTAATCGATACAACCGGTGCAGGTGATTTCTTTGCTGCCGGATTCCTTGCTGGTTTGGCGCATGGATGGAACCTTGAAAAATGTGGCACTGTCGGTTCCCTTTTGGCAGGTGAAGTGATCAAAGTGGTTGGTGCAGAACTTGAATTGGCACATTGGGAGGAGATCAACAAAAAAGTACAAACACTATAAACTTCATATAGGTTCAAGTCCTATTTGAGGAGCAAAAAACAAAAAAAGAGGTCTAAAACGACCTCTTTTTTTGTTTCACCACTTTTGTAAAGGCTTATTGACATTTACATTTAGATCACCATTATTCAACTATCAATCAAACATTTAGCCTAAATGCCATTTTCTGGGCAGCCAGGGCCAATTCGGTGGCAAGAAAGCAATGGTCCTGCGACATGGCTTTTTCGGTCCGGTTAACCACATCGCTTACAAGTTGTTCACCATAAGGCATATACACCTGATTACAGTCGAAATACAGTGTTTCCTTCTGATTGACCAGGAACAAATGGTTGCCTCCCTTACGACCCGCAATATCAACGTACTTTCGCATTTCGATGTAACCTTCAGTACCCAGAATAAAGGTCCGGCCATCGCCCCATGTGCTTAGGCCATCGGGGGTGAACCAATCGATACGGATATAGCCGGAAGCGTGGGGACTGCGCACATTCATATCACCGAAATCACAATATTGGGGATATTTAGGATTATTGAAATTTCCAATCTGCGAAGCACTCACTTCTGCTTTTTTAGAGTTGGTATAAAAGAGAAACTGGTCACATTGATGTGAGCCAATGTCGCACAAAACGCCACCAGCCTTTTCCGGCTCCCAAAACCATGCGGGACGGGTGGTCGGATTAATCCTGTGAGGCCCTAAGCCAATCGTCTGAATCACCTTTCCGATAGCTCCTGACAAAACCAGTTCACCTGCTTTCACAGCAGCCGAATTGAGTAAACGTTCGCTGTAAACAATTGAATAAATGCGCTTTGTCTCTTTCTGGACTTTTTTCACCTCTTTGAACTGGTCGAAAGTCAGGATGCCCGGCTTGTCGGTCATGTAGTCTTTACCAGATTTCATGACGCGGATACCAATCAGAGCCCGGTCAACAGGAATGGCAGCGCTAGCCACCAATTGGATGGTTTTGTCCTCAAGGATTTCTGCCTCGCTTTTGGCGACTTTAACGTTAGGAAACCGTTTAGTAAAATCGGGCAACAATTCTGCCTCTTTGGAATAAACCGCAACCAATTGTCCGCCACCTGCGGTCAACGAAGTGACCATACTATAAATATGGCTGTGATTGATCCCAATAACCGAAAAACGGATCGAATCCTTCGGAGCCGGTCGTTTTTCCTGTTGTAGAACAATCTCTTTGACATTGTTTGGGTCATAATTGCCCATCCCAAATAGTTCAGTTGGCAACATCGTTGCGGCGGCCATGCCTGTAGCTGAGGCAAATGAGTTCCTTAGAAAATTGCGTCTGTTCGATTCCATAATCTTTGATTTTATTATTATTTGATTTTATTTATGTAAATACTAGACTGTCATATTGTTATTTCTATAAATCGTTGTAAGCCATTGTAACACTGTAAAAGTACAAATTTAAGGAACTAAAAGAACCTATCATCGGGTATAATCACAAAGAGAATAGCGGTTCTTCAAGTATTGCGATGGGCTGTTGCTCAGAATCCGAATTTTAGTTTTTCGATTACTTTTTAAGTCAATCTTAATTGTGCGTATCTTGTTTCGAGGACATTTTTATAGGATTCCTTCATATTTTCTGACAGGAAGGATTTGTCAATCCATTCAATGGCAATAGGTTTGTGTTTAATCATCCGATTAAAAACACCCTGGATTTGTTTGTCGGTCAATTCCAATCCTTTTCCAAATCGCTCAAAATGCTCCCTTTTTAGTTTCTTCTTCTTGCCTTCAAGGGTGAGTGCGAGTTCTTCAGTGTCGCCCGGATTAACGATTGCTACATTAAGCAGGTCGTATGCAGGAGCCAAAACCCAACCTGAAGGACCTTCGATCATGGAAAAATTCTTAAGGTGCATATCATTGTTCCCGGTTAAAAAGCTAAAAACCGCGATTTCAAAATAGAAGATCTTATCCAACAAGGGGTTATCAGAATAGTTGTGAAGTGCCTTTCCCACTTTCTCCATGGAGCCCTTATACTTATCAATGGCTTCCGTGATCTGGAACATATCAAGCATATGGATTTTTTCACCATTTTCCGTACGGTCAATTCTTTTGGTGATATAGGACAATTCGCCGGAGGCTAATCGAATTAAACTTGAAGGGACAACACGTATGCCATAAGCTTCTGCCATTCTCATCGTCACATGTTCATTTCCTGGCATTTCCGGAAACTGTTCAGATGGTGGTTTAAAAATGTATTGACCCCCAAGTGCCCCAACTACTGTAAGTCTGCTATCCGCATTTTCCCGGGTCTCTTTCACCAACGACATCGACAATTTCGCCTGAACGCCTGGCACCGAAATACTTCGTTCGACAACATCTTTTGCCAATTCTGCCATTTGACCGATGGAGTAGGAAAGCTTTGGAGATATTGCAGTTTCGAAGAAACTCATGCTGCATTTCTCATGAAAATCCTCCCCAACTGCGACCGGTTCATAACAGTATAAACACTTATTCTCCATCTTCTTCAGGTATTGGTACAACACTTACTGCGCCAATGCAGTTTTGGCAACATGCCAGCAATAAGCCCATGCGGTCATTTCTGTTTATTTTCCAGTTTTTGGAAGCGATTTCCAATAACCAACCTTCCGGGATCAGACCTTCAAAAAACGGGAACAGCCGTTTATCCGTGTAGGGCCTAATTGTTACTGGCATTGTAAATGTAATGAAATCAGTTGGATGCTCAATGATATATTGACCATCATATTGAAAGACAAAATCGCCTTCATTGGTTTCCGTTAGAATCCCGGCCAAACGATCCTTATAATTTACTTTACCTTTTCTCATTTGGCCAGTTCTTTACTGTTTACAGGAGCCAATTCATGACCAAACATGCTCAACACAAGATTGACTTTGTCCATGTTCAGGTTTGTTTTGCCCTGCTCAATTTTGCGCAACACGGTTAGTGCAACTCCCGTCCTATCGGCAAATTCTTCCTGAGTAAGGTTCACTTCCTTCCTGCGTTCTTTTACAAATTCTGCCAGATTCTTCATTATATGCTTTTAGATATAAATCAATGCAAATATAGTCAATTATATGCGTATAGATATAATGCACTTGAAAATATTTAATTTATATGCCAAAAGATATAATTGATTAATATTGACTGCTTAATTTGTTTTGCGGGGGAACGATAATCTGGACAAATTTATTATGCCAATTACCAAGTATTAAATACAATCTGGTTTATTTTAGGATCTCCAAACCTTTGATCCTTTCAAAATGTTAAATATTAAGGGTGGCAATTGGAATATCATGTGCCACAGCAGTCGCACCAATTAAAATGTCAGCTAAATCGATCATCTTATTGACCCTCAGCAACTCCAAATATATTCTAACCGCACTATCAGCACATTTTCTATCAAAAGGAATAACGCTAAGATTTTCAGACAATGCTTCCCAGTGCAACGTATGAGCATTTCTATTCCCGATACCAATCTCATAGTATGATACTGAAGATATGCTTAATCCGCTGTATGCTTGGGATAATCTATAGAATAGAGTTTTATCCTTCTCCTTTTTGCGAAATAAATCAATCAAAACGGATGAATCAAGTAAGATCATGCAATTCTTGATTTATTGATATGCTTTCTGGCCTCATTATAATCATTAAGGTCTGAATCCGACCATGTTGGAGCTGATAATATCAGTTTTTGCAGGGCAGTGGATGATTTTGTTGAAGCCATTTCCGTCTGCAATGTATTTGTCAATTTCTCAATCTCACTTTTGGGGAGTTGATGTATCAATCTAAGTATCTGATTGTAATCTAAATCAATTGTTAATTCCATGACTTTCTGATTTTATTTTCAAAAATACAAAATTATCAAAAGGGAAAGCCACTAGTAATATCTAATTTTTAACCATTAAATGTTCTCCATCTGTTAAAGAATAGATATTTTCGTTTGGGTCTTCCAAAAAATCAAATGCCGGATTTGAAGAAATAGACTTCATCCATAATTCCTCTTCACCAACATGATCATTTAATTCATCAACAAGGATGATTACCCTGCCGGAGCATATTTTTTAGTATCATATCAAGTAATTGACCTTTTAATTTCATTATACTCTCCTATTTTGGGATTGGCAGTAGCCCAAAGTCCAATTTTGATCAATAATGTTTACTTTTTAGTTTCGATTATTCTCTTTGATTTGCCCTGAAAATATTCAAGCCAACCTTTTATTAGTGCTTCAGTCATATCTAGATTGTTTTGATTTTGAAAATCTTTAAGGCTACGTCCCCAATAGAAACCTATCCAACCACTCGCAATATTACGCGAACTATCAATAAAAGTATCAAGTTCGTCAAGGCTGCATAAGAGCGGAAACATTTCCTCAATTACAATTGGTTTTCCGACTTTATACACGTTTAATGCAATTAATGCATTTGCAATATCACCTTTTTTGGGATAAAAATGTACGCTGACAAAATTCAGGTTTTTACCGATACTGTCGGAGTAGAACAACGGTTTAGCACCTAGGAATGTGTATGCCCAAGGAATCTCTCCAATAGTGATCATATGCCTACTATCGCATTTCCGAATTGCGGCAACAAGTTTATCGACCCAGGCTTTAGCGACCTGGTATCTATTTCTTCCAGCAAGGTTAAGGGTTATCCTCTGAATGAAATACTTTCCCCCCAATTCACCTAAAAGCCACTCGGTCTCTGGCTTGTTATCACCCGGCAATATAGGTTCATTCATCAGGTCATAACAGAAAATTGATGGGCTGGCCTCGCAAGTCTTTGAGATCGCCTCCCAGAAAAGGCATTGAGCAGCCCATCTGTCTTCTTCGTTCATTGCATCATACCATTCCGGAACTTCATTTTTATGATAACATCCAAGTCCGGTAATATCAAGATACATTCCTACCCTTTCAGCAAGGCCGAGCAGTCGTTTAAGTTGAGTAAGCATTTCAACATTAACTAAGTCCGCCGACTTCATAAATTTGGGAAATTGAAGATGGATACGAACCACATTTGCTCCCATCTTCTTCATCTCCTCAAAATCTCTTTCCACCTTATCCCAATCTTGAAACCAGTAATCCTCAATAAGTCTGCCTGAAGTATCGTGATCATAATTAAATCCCCAAACCATAAATTTTTTGCCGGAGTTTACACCAATAAAAAATGAGTTACTTGTGTCAGGACGAATCAATTCAAGTTTTTCATGATGAACTGATTTTCTGACAGATAGACTTGGGACATCAAAATTCGGCGCAGCTTGGGCAAATAAATCAGATCCTGAAATGGAGAATCCTAAGTAGATTGCCAATGTTACCAGAGATACAGAAAAGTATGTTTTATTCATTCGATATTGTTGGCTTATTAATGGAACTATCAGTAATTCAACTATCTAAATAATCATAAGAACAACTTCAATCATGATAGAAATTTACCAGCAAAAAAAGGCCATAACACCAACAATGCAAATGTGCCATTAGCCATGGTTTTTCCCTGTTGTCCACTGTTTAGGAAGCCCAACTTTTTTAAGCATTTCGTTTGCTTTTTCCAACTTGTCGGGGAACAAAACAATATCGTCATATTTATTCAATGACTTGTCGATCTTCACAATAGGAATTTTTCGTTTTTTCAATTCTCCGGTCATTTCAATCTTACTCCTTCCCTTTTAATATTTGCAAATAAAGGAGTTAATACATGATTTGTATTCCAATCAGCTTTTGTATAAATCATTGGTGAAAAAACCTCCCCGGTTTCTATCTCGATTTCATAAAAATCATCCATTACTCTTGTTTCAAAATCAAAAGTTATTTCTTGGGAATTTAACAAGATCAACAAATCCCAATCCGACATCTTCCTTGCCGTCCCTCGTGCCCTGGAGCCATATAGGTAAACCTCAGAGTTTGGAGCTGTCTGCTCAACAACATCCACAATCCTTTTTAATATGAATTCCCTTCTTTTCATGTAACAAAACTACATATTATTAAAGTTGAATACAAGAGTCCTATTCCTTCACCTTTTTCGTCAGCATATCCCTGATCATCTTCCTCAATTCCAACTGTTTGCTTTCGACGGCTTTCCTGGAGGCAGGGCGGTAAAGCTCAGCATACCGGCATTTGGCCAACCTGACGGAATAGTCCTCCATATTGCCTTTGATGTCCAACCCTAACTTTACAGGCAAGGGAGAATCGACAACCGAAATATGGTAATCGAAAGTCAGGTCAAAGTTATGGCGGCCGGAGATGACCGCCTTGTATTTGTCCATCACCAACAAGAACGGGAAAACATCAATTTCGTTGCGGAAGATCGTGAATTCGGCAGATAAGGAGTCCACCTTGTTTTGGGTTTTCTTGCTGAACATCAGCTTTTTGGCAATCTCTGAAAAGGTCTCACCATCCATCAAAGTCATGTTGTTCCCCTTAATGGAAGAAGCCCCACGCAATGTCGATTTTTTCACATTGTACATCGAGTCGAGGTAGGTCTCCACTGCAATGTGAAATTCCCCCCTCCCACCGAACGACCGCAGCATCGGCATCAACGAGTCGATATCAGGGATCATCGTGAGCAGTTCACCAATCTCTACATCGAGCATATGGTAATCCATTCCGACAAACAAATGGTTTTTGCGAGGCGTATTGTACAAAGCGGTCAGTTGCATCTTTGCGGCGGGAGTTTCAAAAGTAAGACCGTCCAACAACAGGTTTCCATCGCGAAGCTGCACCTTGCCCAGTATATGGGTTGCAGAATCGTTTGCAAAAGTTGCCGTCTTGATGTTGGCATTAAGGGTTACATCAATACCTTTGGGAACCATATAGGGACCTGTATAAGTTGTGTCGCTGACAGTTTTTGCTGTTGCTTTAACTGAAGCGGAATCCCCGATCCCGCTTGTCAATGCCATCAGTTGCGTCAAATCGGTCCGGTTCGATTTGAAAGTGAAGTTGCCCCGCAAAATGGAATCGCCCATGAAATAGGACAATACATTGTTCAAATTTCCAACCAATTGAAAATCAGATCTGTCAATTTTAAGAGTTCCTTCTTTGATCGCAAATGTTTCAGGTTCAAAATTCATTTTCACCTGCGGGATCTCAATCGGATGCGAAAAGCCTGCCACTGTGATCTTTCCCTGGCTCATATCGACAAAACCTTTGACAAGCCATTGCAGGAAGATGTCCTTCTGCGAATTGTCGTTCAGGATATCGGTATCAAGGTTGATCTTTTTAATAAAGGCTGAACTTTTCCCCATCTTAGTTTCCAACTGATCGCTATTGTAAGTGAGCGCAATCCTGGGTTGATCGGGATGTTCTCTTCTGGGCGACAACGAAACCTTTCCAATAGGTTTAGCAATAACGATGCTCATTGTATCCATCTCAGCGGAGAAGGAATCCATTCCAAAAGAGCATTTCAAATCGGGGATACGGGAAGTATTTCTTACATCGGAAGTTTCGAGCGAGATCGTTGCATTCTGAAACGATGCGAAATAATTTTTTAGTTTGCTTACGAATAAATTATCAGACAGGATATTAGCAAAAACAAATTTTGTGTCTTTTGTCGATGCTTGAGGGTTGGGAAGTGCAAAATCAATTTTGGATTTGTCGGTAGTCATTAACAAGCTATCGTAGGATGCCCTAAAATCTGAAAGTGTGACAGATCCCGACAATTTCATCTTTTCAAGTTGCATCTTCTCCATTTGCGACATTGAAATAGCCGACTTCACAGTGCCTATTGCTTTGCCTTTGACATCAGCCTTCATACTGAGAGGGATCATCGCACTAAACTCATCAAGAATTAGAGAGGCATTTGTTGTAAAATCGCAATAAATATCCTTAAATAAATGATTCACAATACCTTCCATATTAATGATGGATTTGGGTGTTTTGGCATCAAAACGGTTGATTTTTACAAACGAAATGGAGTCTGTTTTCAAATCGGTGTAAATATTCAGATCTCCTTCCAGATCATGCAATGGTTGGGGGAAACCTGAATACTTCATCGTTCCCTTTTCCAACAACACGTGGAGATTCAGCAATGGCATCACAGAATCGTTGTATAAACCTTTAACTGCTCCATCGGATGTCAAAAGGCCATCAAGTTCAACGCCTTTCAGGTAACTTTGAAACGAAGGAGGAACCATTTCCAGAATATTTTTAATTTGCCACGATGCCAGTTTGTACTGTATATCCGTAACAAAACCTTGTTTGTCGTTCCCGACAGAACCATTTAAGGAAAATGAAAGGTCATTGATGGAAGCGGTTGCTTCTTTAAACTGTACCAACTCTCCCGAAGGGGTTACATTGAGCGGGGCATCGAACTTTACGGAAGCTTGCTGTAAGTACTTCTCACCTTCATAATCCATAGAAACCAAGGCCTTGCTAACATTTACATTACCATTAATGTCATTAGGTGCAACCGTCCCTGTTATTTTTGCCGAAAGATCATGAACGACCATATCCACTTTTAACGACTGGTCTTTGAAATGAACATTTACCTTGTTCAGTACAACATTTCTGATATCGATTTTAGGCAATTTAGTTTCTGATGCTGTGGCAGGAATTGAGGTCGAAGCTGTATCTACAGCAACAATGTCGTAATTCGTATGTCCCAGACTATCAGAATAAACCGTAAAATAACCACCCGAAAGCTCCAATCCTACCAATACCAATTCATTCTTTTTTAGCCATGCGGCCACATCGACTACACCGATGAGTTCATCAACTTTAGCGAGCGTATCATTTGGAGATCCTGTGACGGGATTGATCAATGCAAATTGTTTGACCTTTATTCCAAAATTGGGAAAGGTGCTGAAAAATGTCAATTCAACTTCACCCACCTGAGATTGGCAGTTAATGTACTTTTCAGCTTGTTTGCGGACAATGGGAGTGAGTTTTTCAGGGGTGAAAACATACCACAACACAACGCTGACCCCAATGATCAGGATTGCCAATAAGGAGAATAGAGAAACCAGAAAAATCTTTCCAAATTTTTTCATAAATTTATTATAAACCTTATTGACAATATGTTACAGCAAATTGTGTTTTCTAATTGATTACCTTTGTAAAGGCGAAGTTGACCCCAAAGTCATCATGGTATTTTAACGATGTGGCAGTTAATTCGGTTACAGTATAAACTTTGGGTACTGTTCCCCCCATTTGTAAAACATGAATATGGGTCAACTCTGCTTTTACGAGGGTCCATGTAAAAGCCTGCGCTTCTGCTTCGGTGACATTGTCTTTTGTATCCCAGGTGCCACCTGAACCATTTGCCAGGTACTTATAATATAAAGTTCCGGATTTCCATTTCCCGGTCAACAAGGATTGATCGAATGTGGTTAGTTCCGGTTGGCAGGAGACGACAAGAAAAGAGACAAACACACAAATTGCGAAATACAACAACGTTGCTTTCTTTTTAAACGAGCCTGTTTGTTGAGGGATTTGATTCATAATGGGTATTAATGGTTGATTAAAGCATTTGTCCATTCCTGTCATTGGGTTTTCTATTATAAATTAATCTACAATATTAGTAAAAAGTTCGAAACCGTTTCCAGATCCTACAATAGTTTAATCCCTACGGGATATTGATTGTGCAAAAAAGGGAACATCCATTTCCAATCCTGACAAAAGTCACCTTTAAAGGAATTTTACAAATTAAAAAAAAGATATTTTTGGCCTTCGCAAATACTTTAAAATCATGAACAATAAATCATTATTAATTTCACTTTTTTTGTTGACAATGACAATCGGAACCTTCATAGCTTGTAACGATAAAGAGCAGAAAACAGAAGAACCTGCCATCAACCTGGCAAACCTCGATCAGACTGTAGATCCGGGACAGGATTTTGATGCCTTCGCCAACAACGGCTGGAAAAAACTTAATCCGCTGCCAGGCGACCGTGCCCGTTATGGTGCATTTGACCAATTGGCTGAAGTATCTGAAAAACAATTGAATGAGCTTGTAAAAGAAACTGCCGCCACCAAAAATGAAAAGGGAACAGTTGCCGATAAGACAGCTACACTTTTCAATCTTGGGATGGACTCCGCAAAACTCGAACAGCAAGGAATTGCCCCCTTGAAACCTTATTTAGAGGATATTGATAAGATAGCGACCATGGACGATGTTGAAATTGCAATTGCGAAATTTCATAGTTATGGATTTTCACCCTTGTTCAATTTCTATGGTTCAACTGATGCAAAGAACAGTTCAATGGTGATTGCCCAGCTTTCACAGTCTGGGATTGGAATGGCCGATCGAGACTATTACGTCAACGATGATCCTCGCTCCAAAGACTTAAGGGAGAAATACATTCTTTATATTGGGAAGATGTTTAAGCTGATGGGTACAGATGAGGCTCTGTCAGTGAAAAATGCTGAAACCATTATGAAGATGGAGACCCGCCTTGCAAAAGCATCGATGACACGCCTTGAACGTCGCGACCCGCACAAGACTTATAACAAGACGACAACCAAAGGTCTGATTGAGCTGTCACCTGCTTTTAACTGGAATCGCTACTTTGTTTCACAGGGCGTTAACGATCCGGGCGAGATTAACCTGAACCAACCCGAATTTTTGCGCGAAGTAAGTGCAATGCTAAAGGAGGTGCCAGTTGAAGATTGGAAAACCTATTTACGCTGGAGCCTCGTCAACAATACAGCTTCCTATCTATCAGATTCATTTGTAAATACAAGTTTTGATTTCTATGGAAGGGCCATGACAGGGACTGATCAGATGCGCCCCCGTTGGAAACGCGTTTTGGGAACAACCAGCCAGGCTTTAAGTGAAGCAATTGGTCAATTGTATGTTGCAAAATACTTCCCAGCAGAAGCTAAGGAAAGAATGGTTAAGTTGGTTGAGAACCTTCGCATCTCTTTGGGTGAAAGGATCAAGAACCTGGAATGGATGGGTGCGGATACTAAGGTAAAAGCGATGGAAAAATTGAATGCCATCAATGTAAAAATTGGTTATCCCGACAAATGGCGCGACTATTCGAAACTTGAAATTTCGGATGATTCATATGTTGCCAATGTGATCCGCTCAAACCAATTCGAAACGGCATTTAATTATTCAAAAATTAATAAGCCCGTTGATAAATCACAGTGGTTTATGTCGCCACAGACTGTAAACGCATATTATTCACCCGATATGAACGAGATCGTCTTTCCGGCGGCAATCCTGCAACCACCGTTCTTCTTCCTTAAGGGTGACGATGCAGTCAATTATGGTGCAATTGGGGTGGTAATCGGCCACGAGATGTCGCATGGATTCGATGACGAAGGGCGCAAGTTTGATAAGGTGGGCAACCTGACCGACTGGTGGACTCCCGAAGATTCAAAACGTTTCGATGAAAGGACAAAAGTTTTGGTTGACCAGTATAACAGCTTTATTGTGCTGGATTCAATTCGTGCGGATGGTAAACTAAGCCTGGGTGAAAATATAGCTGACCTCGGTGGATTAAACATCTCCTATCAGGCGTATAAACTGGCTTCCAGGGAGACAAAGAGCATTGATGGCTTTACACCAGAACAGCGGTTTTATCTTGCTTACGCTCATGTTTGGGCACAGAATATCAGGGATAAGGAGATTCTTCGCCGCACAAAAGAAGACCCGCACTCTTTGGGCAAATACCGCGTGGTTGGCCCATTAAAAAATGTACCTGAGTTCTACGCCGCGTTTAATATCAAGCCTGGACAACCAATGTTTCTGGAAGAAGGTCAAAGGGCAAAAATATGGTAATTACTAGTCTCAGGCATTGATTCTCAGAATATATAATTAAGAATCCTGTCCAAAAAGTCAAATAAGTCTTTCTGGGCAGGTTTCTTTTTTTTGAAGTAAGGGTAATTGATTTGGTCAAACGATTTTTGATTTTGACAACACTACAAATTTTCTAACTTTGCGACCATACATTAATTAACGATTATCAATTACATACCATGCTCGAAAATCTTAAACATCAGGTTTACAAAGCCAGTCTGAAGCTTTTGGAGCAAGGACTTGTCATCTATACCTGGGGAAATGTGAGTACAATCGACAGGGCAAGCGGACTTGTCGTTATTAAACCTTCGGCAGTCTCTTACGAGGAGTTGATCCCTGCCGATATGGTTGTTCTCGACCTTGATGGCAACATTGTGGAAGGAACCCTCAAACCATCGACTGATACAAATACTCATCTCGTCTTGTACCGGAATTTTAGCGAGATTGGGGCAATTATCCATTCCCATTCGGAATACGCCACAAGTTGGGCGCAGGCAGGACGGGGAATTCCCCCGCTTGGGATTACTCACGCCAATTTTTTCAATGGTGAAATCCCATGCACACACCCGCTTGGAATAGAGCAGGTTGAAAAGGATCTTGAGTTGGAAACCGGTAATGTGATTGTCAATACCTTTCTTTCAAAAAACATTGATCCGATGCGGATTCCCGGCGTTCTTGTTTATGGTCATGGTCCCTTCTGTTGGGGCAAAGATGTGACCAGTGCCTTCGACCATACCGTGGTGATCGAAAAAGTTGCCAAAATGGCGTTTCGGACTTTGGCTTTAAACAATGTACATCCGGTTGAAAAAAACATTCTCGACCACTATTTCTTTGATTAGTGAATAATTAGACTTTCCAAATAAAACAATAAACAACTATCTATGAAAACATTAACAAAAGGTGTTGTACTATTTTCAACAATCATCTCATTTTTCCTTTTATCAGTTTCCTGCTCAAATCAGAAAAACAACGATCAGAAAAAGCTCTTCGAAAAAATGGTAGATGGTAAACAGGTAACTCTTTTTACCCTTGAAAATTCCAAAGGGATGAAGGTAACCCTCACAAATTATGGTGGTAAAATTGTAAATGCCTGGATACCTGACCGTAATGGCAAAATGGCTGATATTATCCTGGGATTCAATACAATAGAAGAATATGTCAAGGGGTCCAAAAGTTTTGGTGCGACAGTTGGGCGCTATGCCAACCGGATTGCCAAAGGAGCATTTACACTTGATGGGGTGGCTTATCAACTTCCCATCAATAACGGTCCAAATTGCCTCCATTCAGGACCAAACGGCTTTAACACAAAGGTATTCGATGCCAAAGAGATCGAAACACCTCAAGGCAAAGCAGTTGAAATGCATTACATAAGTCCTGACGGGGAAAACGGTTTTCCCGGCACTTTCGATTTTTATGTCACTTTTAACCTGACTGAAAAAAACGAAATTGTAATCAATTATAAAGCAACTACCGATAAACCCACAGTTTTTAATGTAACCAACCATTCCTATTTTAACCTGAAAGGTGAGGGAAAGGGTGAAATAACTGGAATTGAAGTCGTTGTTAACGGAGATAGTATCGCAGAAGTAGCCAACAACGAAATGATCCCGACTGGAACCATTCGTAATATCCTGAATACCCCTATGGATTTTAAAGCCCCACGTCTTGTAAGCAAGGATATTGATGCAGATTATGACCAATTGAAATATGGTGGTGGTTACGATCATTCGTGGGTTTTGAACAAAACACAGAAAGGAGAACTCTCTTTTACCGCAAGTGCCTATGATCAGGAGAATGGACGGTTTATGGAAGTATTTACTACAGAGCCTGCTGTTCAGTTCTTTACAGGCAATTCACTGAATGGCACCCAGATAGGAAAGAGCGGAGTTGCCTATGGGAAAAGGTCCGGGTTCTGCTTTGAGACACAGCATTTCCCCGATTCGCCCAATCATCCGAATTTCCCGTCAACAGTTCTCCGTCCGGGGGAGACCTTTACTTCGACAACAATTTATAGGTTCTCCGTAAAATAGGCGGCTAGCGGCTGGCAACTGGCGGCTGGCGGATTACAAATTATGAATCGATTTTCAGCAGTTTAATCTCCATTATTCTAATGTATTGAAATATAGGTGCTTAGCAAGCATTTCTTTAAATACCTTTCCGTTAGGAATACGATTTGACCATTACCACGAACTGCCAGTTGCCAGCCGCCAGTTGCCAATAACTTATATTATAAGGACTCAAACATTAATGTTCCTACATATCCTCCATTGAAAAACCTTTGAATTCAGCTACATAACCAGGTAGCTGGCTGTGAAGGTTTTTTGATTTTTGCATTAGCACCGGAATACTAATATTTTCTGATTTTCGTTTGACTTCAGCAAATAAAACAGTTTTTTCCAGGTCATTTACAGCAACAATATCAATCTCGTTTTGATTCCCCTTTTCCCAATAGGTGCCAATGGCAGAATATTGTTGAAGTTCAGTAAGTTTCCCGGTGAAATATCTTTCCAATATTCTACCGCTGTAAGTCGGATAATCCCGATCTATAATGGTGCGGAGATATTTGAAATTCCCAATTTCAACGGCACTTTGGTATTTGTATATAAATCGGAACCAAAAACTGAGAAAATTGTCAACAATGACATATTTTACATTCCGGCCCCCGGATTTTGAATAGATGGGCCGTACCTTTTGTATCAAATTGAAATCATTTTCCAACCTTTCCAAATATCCCCCAATGCTAATCTCAAGTATCGACTCAATTTCAGGACGGGAGGTTTTGGATAATGCAATCAGTGAAAGTATTGAAAAATAAGTTGAATAATCTTTCCCAAATTCTTCAATCAGTACATTTCTCCCTTCATCAATAAAGAGTGAGTTTTCCCTTAGCATTTCACCTAAAATAGTTGACAACGTAAAAACCTCTTTATCAACAAATTGCTCAACGTATTTGGCAACTCCCCCGGTAAAAGTGTAAAATGCCAATAAATCTTCCGGTTCAAACTGTGGATAGTTATCGGTTAATATTTCTTTTAGCGTGTTTACACTAAATGTTTTTAAAATTATGCGTTCGGTAGCCCTGCCAAATAAAGGTTCTTTAGAATTCTCAAAAATCTTCTTCATCATGGAATAGATGGAACCACAAAGGATCAGGTTTATTTTACCCTTTTCTTTATAACTATCCCAAATATTCTGCATTTCACTGAAAACCGAAGGGTTAATAAAACTAAATTCCTGAAACTCATCCATAATTAGGGTAAAACACTTTGTTTCAGATAATTCCATCAGATAATGGAATAAATCCTTGAATTTCGTGATTGAACCAAAAATCCTAACGCCCAATTTGCGTTCAACTTCTTCCTTGAATTCATCGCAAATAAGAATCTCACTCTTTCTTGTAACAAATAAATAAAGAGCATCTGCTTCATTTTCAATAGATTTCTTTAAAAGACTGGTCTTCCCAATCCGGCGGCGGCCTACAACAATGGTCATTTGCGCTTTTGTTGCCGACCTAACTTTTATCGAACTCAAGAGCTTGAGTTCCCTCTCCCTGTCATAGAATTTCATATTGTAATTCGTTGATTTAATGCAACGGATATTACTGTAACCACCATTGCGTTAATGCAAATATAATTCATTTTTGCAAATGTTATTGCCCGATAAAAAACATCCGCCATATTTCCCTGAAAGAAACATGGCGGATTGAAATAAAATTATTTGCGGATCAATGATCCGTGCGTTTTAATACAAAAGCTGAAAACCAGTAAGGGAAATTACCATCCAAGGTTTTTGTCACCATTCCACAAAGAATCGGGATCAAGGTGATTTTTTTCAATTTCCATAAAGTAGCGGTAATTCCCGACTTTTAGGTCAATTGTCGATGCCTCGTCACACACAATCAAGCCATTGGGATGAAGTTGAAGGGCGGAGATTGTCCACATATGGTTCACACAACCCTCAACGGCTTTGTGTAAAGCCCTCGATTTATTATGACCTGTGACGAGAATAAGCACTTCTTTTGCATCCATAACAGTACCTACACCCACAGTGAGGGCTGATTTCGGCACTTTATTTACATCATTGTCGAAAAAACGACTATTTACGACTATCGTATCATGATTCAATGCCTTATCCCTGGTTCTTGATGAAAGGCTTGAGCCTGGCTCATTAAAGGCAATATGACCGTCCGCACCAATGCCCCCCATAAAAAGGTCAATACCTCCTACAGCTTTTATGCGATTTTCGTATTCTGCACATTCTTCTTTCAGGTCAGGTGCATTTCCATTCAGGATATTTACATTTTCAGCAAGGATGTCGATATGACTAAAAAAGTTATCCCACATAAAAGAGTAATAACTCTGCGGATGCTCCTTGGGAAGGCCAACATATTCGTCCATATTAAAAGTAATGACATTTTTAAAAGAGACTTTGCCATCCTTGTAAAACTGGATCAATTCCCTATAGGTACCAAGTGGAGTGCTTCCTGTCGGAAGTCCTAAAACAAAGGGTTTGGAGCTTTTTTTGGCATGTTCACTAATTCTGCGGGCAATATAAACTGCAGACCATTTTGCGACCATGGCTGCCTCTGATTGAATGATAAGTCTCATGATTTTAAAGATTATTTTTGATCCCTCAAAAATGGTGATTTTTTTTTAAAATTTAAGAAAAAATAAAAATAAAGTCTTAACAATTGATAACACAAAAGAACCCAGTTTTTACTTTGGGTTCGTTACTTTTGCGACCTTTAAGCAAAATTGAATGCAAATAGGTCATTTAGGCGAAATTTCAGGAGTTCTTACTGCAATGTGCTGGACAGCATCTGCATTATCTTTTTCATTGGCTACTCGTCGGGCAGGTTCGCTTGCTGTTAATATTACCCGTTTGGTGTTTGCAATGGGAATGTTTATGCTCTGGTCGAAAGTGATGCGTGGTTTATGGACTCCTTCCGATGCCTCCCCGGAAGCCTGGAAATGGTTATCTATATCTGGTTTAATCGGGTTTGTTGCCGGCGATTATTGCCTGTTTAAGTCTTATTCCTTCCAGTCTGCTAAATTGTCCATGTTAATCATGTCACTTGCTCCGCCTGTTGCCACTCTTGCCGGCTCCATAATATTACATGAGCGGTTAACCTGGTTGAATGGCTTGGGAATGATTCTGGTTCTTTCTGGAATTGCTATCGTAATCCTCAAGCAACCCGAATCGGAAACGAATAAATCACGGTTGAATTTCCCTGTTAAAGGGTTGTTGTTGGCACTTGGTGGAGCTGTAGGCCAAGGTGTTGGTGCTGTTTTTTCAAAGTTGGGAATGGGAAAATACGATCCATTTGCATCATCACAGATCAGGGCAGTTACTGGAATCTTAGGTTTTGTAGTGATCATTTCTTTTGCGCGGGAATGGCGATCTATTAGTTTCTCGTTGCGAAACACCAAAGCCCTAACACCCTTGTTCATAGGTTCGTTTTTCGGGCCTTTTCTGGGCGTTTCGCTTAGTCTGCTTGCCTTTCAACACACTTCTGTGGGAATTGCGTCAACATTGATTGCCACAGTTCCAGTTTTCATTTTAATCCCATCTGTGATAATATTTCACGAAAAACTGAATTGGAAAGAAGTTGTTGGTGCATTTCTGGCAGTAGGAGGAATGGCTATATTTTTCTTTTAATACTTTTTCTCAGGTTTTATACCTAAAATTAGTATAATTTTGCAGGTTTAAAAATATAATCAATATGGCAGGCACCGAACTTTTCGGAAATGAAGAACGTAAAGAAGTTTTAGATGTACTGGAAACAGGGATTCTGTTTCGATATAATCATGATTCACAGCGCAATGGAGTTTGGAAGGCCAAGACTTTCGAGCAGGAATTTAGCAACTATTTAGGAGCGAAACATACCCACTTCTGTGCCAGTGGTACTGCAGCAGATTCGTTATCTTTAGCTTGTTGCGGTATAGGTTATGGTGACGAGGTCATCGTTCCACCTTACACATTTATCGCACCCATCGAAGCCGTTCTGGTTGCAGGGGCTATTCCAGTATTTGCAGAATTGGACGATACACTTTGCCTAAGTCCCGAAGGGATCGAAAAAGTCATAACCCCAAGAACGAAAGCAGTATTACTGATCCAGGTATTCGGATCGATGGGGAGAATGGATGAGATAGTTGCTGTTTGTGAAAAGCACAATCTAATTTTGATTGAGGATGCAGCACCTGCACTTGGAGGAAGTTATAAAGGGAAAATGCTCGGGAATTTTGGGAAGATGTCGGCCTTTTCATTCGACTTTTATAAAATTATTACTGCAGGTGAAGGTGGTGCCATTGCAACCAATGATGACGAATTATACGAAAAAGCCCATAAATACTCCGATCATGGACACGATCATATTGGTAACGCCCGTGGCGCAGAACAACACCCAATCCTGGGATATAATTTCCGTGGCTCGGAACTTGGGGCAGCAGTGGTTTTGGCACAGCTCCGAAAGCTTCCCTATATGATCG
>JBAXWR010000131.1:0-19620 GCA_037128295.1 Mariniphaga sp. | reverse complement strand
TGTTATTAAAAAATTTTGGTAAGAATATTTAAATTAAAAAAATAAAACGGTTAATAACTAATGTTAAAAAAATGTTTAAAAAAAAATATTCAAAAAAATATGTAAATTTTTAAAATATAAAAGAGTAATTTAATAAATATAAAATATAAAATTCAAAAGATATAAAGTAAAATCCATATAATTAATGTTTAAAATTATTTATCCTAGTGTAACAAATAACCTTATAAACATCATGTTAATAAAAACATAATGTAATATAATTCAATTAATTAATAAGTTAATATGAGCTCATTATAAATACAAAATATTGTTAATACAATTAATACAAAGAGAAAAAAAAAATTTTTTTACACATTCTAAACAGCTTATTAATAACATCATTTCTTACAAATAAATAAAATATTAAATAATAATAATCATACTCATATTAAAAAATAATCTTGGGGGCAATCGAATGAATAATTTGTTTAATTTTGAACGTCAAAATTAATGTTTTAACAGATGGATTTTAAAGACAGATTAGCAATTCTTTTGGTAGAGGACAATGAACTCAACCAAAAACTAATGAAAATAAGCTTAACGAGGTATAACTATGTGGTAACCGTTGCTGTTAATGGGTATGAAGGTGTCCAATGTTTTAAAAGACAGAAATTTGACTTAATTTTGATGGATATAATGATGCCTGTTATGGATGGATATGAGGCAACTAGCGAGATCCGCAAAATTGAAACTGAAAATACTATTATTGGTCATACCCCCATAATTGCATTTACTGCAAATACCATCAATAATGACAGAGCTAAATGCCTTAAAGGTGGTATGGACGATATACTTGAAAAACCATTTGACGTTAATAGGTTCCGTGAAATTTTATCTTCATTACCTTAAAAATGTGTTTGTTAAATATTAGGTGATACGCGAAGATAATTAAGGTATTAAAAATAATGGATGATTTTGTTGATTTAAGAGCTAATAGTTCTGAAATTGTTGATAAAGAGTTAGATAATAAGCTCCGTCCTTTACGATTCAGTGATTTCAGTGGTCAAAATAAAATTGTTGACAACCTTAAAGTATTTGTTAAGGCTGCCGTTATGAGAAGTGAATCCCTTGACCATGTACTATTGCATGGACCTCCTGGTTTAGGTAAGACTACATTATCCAATATTATCGCAAATGAATTGGGTGTAAATTTGAAGCTCACTTCCGGTCCAGTTTTGGACAAACCAGGCGATTTAGCGGGTTTGTTGACAAATCTTGATAACAACGATGTATTATTTATTGATGAAATACATCGATTAAGTGCTGTTGTTGAAGAGTATTTATATTCAGCAATGGAAGATTATAGAATTGATATAATGATAGATAAAGGACCAAGTGCAAGATCAATTCAACTTGAATTAAATCATTTTACATTAATAGGTGCTACCACACGAAGTGGACTTTTAACAAGTCCCTTAAGAGCACGTTTTGGAATAAACTGCCATCTGGAATACTATGATATTGAAATTTTAACCGGAATAGTAAAACGGTCAGCTAAAATTCTTGATGTTAAAATATATCATGATGCAGCAATTGAAATTGCCAGAAGAAGCAGGGGAACACCACGAATAGTGAATGCTTTGTTGCGGAGAGTTCGTGATTTTGCAATGGTTAAAGGTAATGGGATAATTGACCTAGATATTACAAGATATGCGCTTGAAGCTTTAAATATTGATACTTATGGATTAGATGACATGGATAATAGGATATTGAGTGCTATAATTGATAAATTTAAAGGAGGTCCTGTTGGATTAACAACTATAGCAACAGCCGTTGGCGAGGATGCAGGAACCATTGAAGAAGTTTATGAGCCATTTCTAATCAAGGAGGGATTTTTAAAAAGAACGCCCCGAGGACGTGAAGCTACAGAGTTAGCATACAGACATTTGGGAAAAATTTATTTGAGAGACAACACGCAAACATTATTTTGATTTTATATATACTTCAATTTCAAATATTTTTGGCCAAAGTTTACCAGTTACGTAAATTTTGTTTGTAAGTTTGTCGAAAGCGATGCCATTAAGTACATCTACATCCGTTTTCTTATTTGACAAAATTGATTCCAATAGGTCTTTAAGATTGATTTCAGCAACGATTTTTCCTGTTTTGGGATCAATTTTAACGATTGTGTCAGTCATCCATATATTGGCCCATATTTCGCCTTTTATATACTCTAATTCATTTAGGTTTGATACAGTTCCTTTGTGATTACAAACCTGAATTCTTTTTATAACATTTAAATTTTCCGGATCAAGGTAATAAAGGTAATTAGTTCCATCACTCATAATTAGAGATTTACCATCATTTGTCATACCCCATCCCTGAGAATTTTTATAATTCCATGTTTTAATGACTTCAAAAGTTTTCAGATCCCTTACAAAACCAATTTGTGTTTTGTAAGTTAATTGATATATTTTATCCTTAAAGATGGTTATTCCTTCACCGAAGTATTGTTTATCTATATTAAATTCCTTGATAACTTTCCAGGTTTTAAGATCAGTTTTATTAATGGCAGAAGAACCTTCCTGACCAGTGCCTTCATACAAAAATCCATTATTAATTTCAAAACCCTCAGTAAAATATTGAACGTTATGTGGAAATGACTTAATTACCTTATAACCTAGATTTTCCGGCACAATATCAGAAAGTAATAAAAAATCAATATAATTTTCTCCAATTACACCATCCTCTTTTGTTGCAACAGTTTTTATAATGTGTGTTCCAACTTCAATATTTGTTGTTTCAAAATCATACGAACAATCAGTTTTATCACTTACAAAGATTGATTTTCCATCAAGAAAAAGCTCAATTTTTTTTAAAGCTCCATCTTTTAATTTAGTCTGTAGGCTTACAGAGATGCGCTCACCCAAACGATAGTTTTTTTGTTTTGGGCTTATTTGAATTGATGTCACTGGTTTTCGGGATCGCTTTGAAGATTGTACACAGTTAATAAACACAAATGAAGATGTAAAAATCAATATCAAATATAGTGGCAAAGTTCTCATAATCAATACAAAAGTAATCAATACAAAAATAGATAATTTTGCTCTGAAATTAAGGAAAAAACAGTTCTTATTAATAAATGTGGTTTATTTTAATTAATATTGCTTCACGTGGAACATATAAGTCATGTTTAACTAAAGCATTATCTTTGCACACTGAATTTTAATAAAAACTATTTTGGGTGTACTAAAAAAATTAGCAGGAGAAACTGTAATTTACGGTTTGCCAAGTATTGTTGGAAGGTTTCTGAACTGGTGGCTAACACCTCTTTATACATGGATATTTGTTCCAGCTGAGTTTGGCATATTAAGCAATATTCTGGCATACGTTGCATTTTTACAAGTTATTCTGACTTATGGCATGGAAACTGCGTATTTCAGGTTCGCAAGTCGAAGCGAAAATGAAGAAAAAGTATTCTCAACATCCATGGTTTCCTTGGGAGCAACCTCAATCCTTTTCATCCTATTCATCCTTATTTTTTCAAAAAGTATAGCAAGTCTGATTGATTATGAAGGACATCAAAACTATATTATTTGGATGGGTTTCACTGTCGCATTTGATTCATTGTGTTCAATTCCTTTTGCAAAATTGAGATTGCAATCCAAACCCATTAAATTTGCAATTTTTAAGTTAATCAACATTGCCTTAAGCATAGTTCTTAATATATTTTGGATTTATCTATGTCCTAAAATTCTAGCGTCAAATCCTAATTCAATAGTTCACTATTTGTACTCTGATAAAATAGGTATAGGATACGCATTTATCTCATATTTAAGTGCTTCACTGGTAACTTTAGTTTTATTCATTCCAAATATTAAAATTAAAAAAGACAATTTTGATATCAAAATTCTTTATGAGCTTTTGAAATATGGGTGGCCCATATTGATCATTGGAATATCAGGTATGGTCAATATGAATATTGATAAAATTTTATTACCTAAATTGACCAAAATAAATCCTATTGGAGAGTTAGGCATCTATTCAGCCAGTAGTAAACTTGCAATATTGATGTCTCTTTTTATTCAGGCTTTTCGATTTTCTTTTGAGCCATTTCTGTTTTCCCATTATAAAAACGAAGATTCCAAAAAGGTGTATGCAATAATTATGAAATATTTCGTAATATTAGGTCTTTCAATATTTTTGGGAGTTATTTTTTATATGGATATTTTTAAATATTTCATTGGATCAACAAAAATGGGTTATCACGATGGTATCAAAGTAGTACCCTGGTTATTGATGGGAAATTTATTTCTCGGTATCTTTTATACCCAATCTTTATGGTACAAATTAACGGACCAAACCCATTTTGGTGCCAGAATTGCAATTATTGGGGCTGTCATCAATCTCATCGTAAATATAACATTAATACCGTTTTTGGGTTATATGGCATGTGGTTATGCCTTTTTTGTTTCATCACTTGTAATGACAGTCATTTCATATATAGTTGGTCATAAATATTTTCCTGTGATATATGACATGAGAAGAATTTTTTCCTATTTTTTATTTTCTATAATTCTTTATATATCATCAAAATATGTAGTATTCGATAATATATTTTTAAGAAATGGTTTTAATACTTTATTATTTTTTACTTTCATATTCTATATATGGATAAAAGAAAAATCTGATCTTAAGGGCTTGGTAAAATTCAAATAAGGTTGATCAGATACAAATAGATGAAAATAGAATAGTTTACTATCTTAGCAGATTGAAATAATTAGGAATGAATATAAAAATTATCAATAAATCGTCAAACGATTTACCAGAATATGGAACAGCTCATGCAGCTGGGATGGATTTAAGAGCCAATCTTACGGATGACATTGTTCTTGAATCTTTTGAAAGAAAATTAATTTCAACAGGATTGTTTATTGAGCTTCCCGTTGGGTATGAAGCTCAGGTACGTCCACGAAGTGGCTTAGCGTTAAAGTATGGAATTACAGTACTCAATTCTCCCGGAACAATAGATGCTGATTACCGTGGCGAAATCATGGTCATTTTGATCAATCTTTCAAATGAAAAGTTTATAATCCAAAATGGTGATAGAATTGCGCAAATTATTGTGGCATCGCATGAAAAAATTGAATGGGAAAAAGTCGAAATTCTTGAAAATTCTAAAAGGGGTAATGGTGGTTTCGGACATACCGGAAAGTACTGATTATTAGTATAAACTCAGCGAAATTAAAATTTAAATAATGACAAAAAAGATAAATTACTTTGTTTATTTACTGATTACAATAATTACTTTACTAAATTTTTCATGTACTGTAAAAAAAGGCACAACTTCACAAGCAGTTTCTGCCATTAAGGATAGTACAGAGGTAAAATTAAGTGAAGATGCCCGTAAGGAGTTTGAATATCTGTATATTGAAGGAATTAAGCAACGAACGTTTGAAAATTATGATAGTGCCATAAAGATCTTTTCGCGTTGTCTTGAAATAGATCCGAGTTCTTCCGCAACACTCTATGAAATGGCAAATATTCATGTTTCCAAGGGTGATTTTCAAAGTTCCATGTTTTTAATGGAAAAAGCTGTTTCAATTAATCCAGACAATCAATATTACCATCTTCTATTGGTTAAGATTTATCAGCAAAACAAATTGTTTGCTAAAGCAGCCAGCGAATATGAAACACTTGTACAATTAGTACCCGAAAATCCGGATTACATTTTTTACCAGGCAGCCTTACTAACTATGGCAGGTAAAACAAACGAAGCACTCGCAATCTATAATCAGCTTGAATCCAGATTGGGCGTTACTGAGGCTATTTCTGTTGGTAAACAACAAGTATATACTCAATCTGGAAACAACACTGCGGCTTATGGTGAGATTGAAAAACTAATTAATTCCAATCCTTCTAACCCTAAATATTATGGATTGCTGGCAGAAATATATCTGTCAAATAAAAATAGGGAAAAGGCACTTGAAAATTACAATAAAATTCTTGAAATAGATCCTAAGGACGGTTTTGTACATTTGTCCCTTGCAAATTATTATCTTGAAGGAAAGGATTTCAAGAAAGCTTATGAACATATCAGATTAGCTTTTAAAAACTCTGAATTAGACTTGGAGACGAAAGCTCAGATGTATATGCTGTTAATTGAACCAGGTGCAAATAAAATTTCTGAGGAAAAACAATTGGAACTACTAAATATTCTGATTGAAACACATATAGATGATGAACGTCCGCGTGCTATGATGGTAGATTACCTGATAAATAAAAAGAAACCTGAAGAAGCCAGAAAGGAAATGAGGTTAGTTTTGGACATTAAGAAAGATACATATATGTATTGGGAACGCCTTTTAATGCTGAACAATGATTTACTGGATTGGCAATCAATGAGTGAAGACAGTAAAAAGGCGCTAACCTACTTTCCTGACCAGCCTTTGATTTATATACTCCGATCTGTGGGATTATTGCAACAAAAAAGATATGACGAACTACTGACCGTTCTTGATTCAGGTGTCGTACATTCGAAAAATGATCCTAAACTTTTATCTCAGTTTTATACTTACAAAGCTGAGGCATTTTACAACTTAAACAGGTTTAATGAAGCCTTTGATGTATTTGATAAGGTAGTTGAACTTGACCCTGAAAATTTTATGGCAATGAACAATTATGCCTATTATCTTTCATTAAAAAGCGAAAGGCTCGATATAGCTGAAAAAATGTCGGCCAAAGTTATTCAAGCTAATCCCGAAAATGCTACTTACCTCGACACGTATGCTTGGGTTTTCTTTAAGAAAAAGGATTATGTTCTTGCCAAATTTTACATGGAAAATGCCCTCTCCAAGGTAACTGAAGACAGTTCAGTTTTAGTGGAACACTATGGAGATATTTTATTTTTCCTAAATGACAAGCAAAATGCCCTAATCCAATGGAAGAAAGCTCTTGAAATGGGCAACAATTCCAAGATTCTTAAACGGAAAATAACAGAAAAGAGATATATTGAAACAACAGAAAATTAGTTTATGTGGCTGGTTAAAACCCATATTAAAAGTATAATAGGAATAATCATCCTTACATTTTTTTTGCAAGGATGTAAACAGAAGGAAAAAATAATCATACCAAAGAGAATAAAACGTTACAGTGTTGGTAAGGTTGTTAAATTGGTTACAGATAATTCATTAAAATATGAAACCTTATCTGTGAAGAAATTGTCAGCTTCTTACACAAATGAAGATAAATCTCTTTCATTCAGGGGTTCTTATAAAATCCGTCGTGATAGTATTATTCAGTTATATGCCCAGAAACTTGCTATTCCAGTCGGTAAATTAGAGGTGAACCTAGATTCCTTCAAACTTGTAAATTTCGTTCAACAGGAATTAATGATAGGAAAAAACAGTTATTTAAGCGAATACATTGGTATGGATGTTGATTATTCTGTTTTGCAGGCTTTACTAAGTAATAAGTTATTTTCATTCCGACAGGATACACGTGAAAAGGATTTTAAGGATTATGTCTGTGATATTGAGGATGATATGTATAAAATTTCGTCTATCCGGGATCGGAAATTCAAGAAGTTTAATAAAAATGAAGAACGTCTTGAAAGGTATCGAAACCGATTGGATGAGGGACATGTCATTAAACAAGACATATATGTTGATCCTGATTCTTTTGTTGTACGACGAATGGTGTTAAATGATCTAGATACCAAAAGAGGTGTAAAGCTTGAGTTTTCGAAATTTGAAAAAGTCAATGACCAATGGTTTCCAGGCTCAATTGATATTCAAGTCATTGGTGATAAAAAAATTGAATTGTCGATCGAATTGTCTAAGGTAAGTTTGGATGACGAACAAAATTTTGGGTTTTCATTCTCCTCCAAATATAAGACAAAAATAATTGAATAGTGAACGTTTTTTTACAAAAGCTTAAATTGAAGTTGAAAACTTTTAAAACTATATATTTTCTTTTTTTAGTATGCATTTGCTTCGATGTATTTGGTCAATCGCTTGAAGAACTCCGTAAACAAAAAGAGAAAACGGCTTCGGAAATAGAGTATATCAACAATTTGCTTAAGGAGACCAATACGAATGCAAAGGCATCATTGAACAGACTTTCGGTATTGGAAAGACAAATAAAACTTCAAGATCGGCTTATCAATAATATAACAGACGAAATCGGATATCTGGACATCTCAATCCAGCAGAATTCATTACGTATTGATTCTTTAAGCAAAGAACTTCAATTGGTTAAGAATAAATATGCTTCAATGATAAGGTATGCCAACAGAAATCAGGACAACAACAATCAATTGTTATTCCTCCTTTCATCCCAGGATTTCAACCAGGCTTACAAGCGTTTCATTTATCTGAAACAATATGCCGATTATCGTCGTAAACAGGCTGAACGAATAGTTGAGTTTAAGAATTCTATTAACAATCAGATAATGGAATTCAATAAACGAAAAGATGAAAAACAAAGCTTATTAGAATCTAAGCTCGGCCAAACAAAGCTTATTGAAAGACAAAAACAGAAACAATCCGAGGTTTATTCGGAACTTCAGCAAAAAGAGAAAGACTTAGCCAAAAAATTGGAGAACCAGAGAAAAGCCGAATTCCGTTTGCAGCAGGAAATTGAGAGGGTTATTGCCGAAGAAGCAAGAAAGGCTAGTCGCAAATCCAAAAGCGAACCAGGTCTGGTATTGTCAAAAGAAGAAAAGGTTTTATCTGGTGATTTCTCAAAAAATAAAGGAAAATTTCCCTGGCCCGTTCAAGGTGGCTTTATTTCAGATCATTTTGGAGAGCATCCTCATCCTGTTTTGAAATATGTAATCGTGCGGAATTCGGGAATCGATATAACTACGAAGGCCAATGTAAAAGTTAGGGCTATTTTTAAAGGAGAGGTAACGAAAATTGTTGCCATACCTGGGGGAAATTGGGCAGTAATCATACGACATGGCAATTACCTTACTGTCTATTCAAATCTTCTTAATGTTATTGTCAAAGCTGGACAGAAAGTAGATATTAAAGAAGAGATTGGCACTGTCTTTACAGATGGCGATGATGATAACAAAACTATCCTCAAATTCCAGATTTGGCGCGAAAACACCAAATTAGATCCTGAAGATTGGTTGGTTGGACAGTAAAAGGTCTGAATTTCTTCGATTAAAATTTTTTATCGCAAACTGATCGTACCAACAATAATATTTGGTTCCCTAATATTTAGTCAGGTTTGCAACTTTTGTGAGTCCGGGAAGATTGATGATTTTAATTTTTCTTCCCTGAAGATCGATTAATTTATCTGTTTTAAACTCCGATAGAAGCCGTATGATCGATTCGGTGGCAGTACCCACGGTATTTGCCAGTTCTTCCCTTGTCAATGAAATTTGCAGCGTTTTATCTGCATCCAGTTCAAAGTTTTCTTTCAAAAGCAACAATATTTCAGCCAGACGTTCACGAACCGTTTTCTGGGCGATATCCGTAATGTATTCATTCGCCTCTTTTAATTCTGCACAAACGATTCTTAGCATAGCCAAGGAAAAGGAGGGATTCTTTTCAATCAGATTGAGAAGGGTCCTGTATGGAATGTGACACAAAATGGCATCTTCAATAATCTTGGATGTCGTACACGCTGTTTCCTGACTTAACAGTGACCGGTAAGCAATAATCTCACCTTTTTTGGCAAACCGAATAATTTGTTCTTTACCGTCAATACCTGTTTTATAGACCTTTACAATACCTTTAATGATACAGTAAAAACCGGTAAGCCTACTGCCTTCCTTATAAACAATGCTCCCTTTTTTATAGGTCGTACAGGTCTTTTCGAAGTTCAGGCTTTTAAGTTCCTCTTCAGTCAAAGACTTGAAAAAACGGAATCCCGAAAGATTAATATCGTCTGATGTGTCGTTTAAATTCTTCATATTCAAGCTAAAAAATTGAACTTATTTGTGCCGCTAAATATACAATTTAAGTTTTAAAAATTTAAAAAATCTTTATTTTGAAACAAAGTCAATTTTAATCCGTTTAGCTTAGCATATAATTTTATTAAAACATTGAATATGAAAAGTCGTTTAATGCGTTCGGTAAAAGTGGAAAAATTAAAAATATCACTTATAGTAATGTTATTGATGGTGTTAGGAACTGGTTTTACAGCTAATGCTGTTGAGTATGGGTTAGATAAAAATGTCAGTACTGTGAAATGGGTTGCGAAGAAAGTTACAGGTCAACATAATGGTTCAATATCCTTTGACAGTGGCACAATTGCAGTTACCAAAAATTCAATCTCGGGTGGTTCTTTTGTCATTAATATGAAAACAATTGTTAATGAGGATATTACCAATGAAGATATGAAAAAGAAGTTGATCGGGCATCTTTCATCCGATGATTTCTTTTCAATTGAAAAATTCCCAGAATCCAAATTGGAGGTAAAAAAAGTTACTCTTGTATCAGGTAATGACTATCACTTTGTAGCCGATCTGACCATTAAGGGAATCACCAAATCGGTTGAATTCAACGCAAATGTTTCAATTAAAGGTGATCAGTTGAATGCCAAAGGATTAATCACTGTCAACAGAACACTGTACGGAATTAAATATGGCTCAGGAAGTTTTTTTCAGGGGCTTGGCGATAAAATGATCTACGACGATTTTACCCTCGATTTTAACATAGTGGCAAAGAAATAGTTTGTGAACTGTAATGGTGTTTGTTTTATAGGATGCTCTTTTGGGCATCCTATTTTTTTAACTACAACACTAATTTCAAGTTATTTCAAATAATTTCCCTCCACTCAAAGTTTATAGCTCAAATTCGACGGAAGGAATTTTTCAACATACTCAACAGTCACATTTTTTCGTTTCGCAAAATCAATAACCTGGTCCTTTGCGATCCGTTCAAGACCAAAATAGACTGAATCCGCATGAGCGAAATACTGACCACAGACAGATGCGGTTGGATACATCGAAAAATGTTCAGTTAAATGAATGTCAGCCTTTTCGCTTGCTCCCAACAGATCAAATAAGACTTTCTTTTCGGAATGTTCGGGACATGCAGGGTAACCTGCCGCAGGACGGATTCCCTGATATTTGCAATTGATCAAGTCGAGTGTAGAGAGATTTTCGTCGGGAGTATATCCCCAAAACTCTTTCCTCACCCTTTCGTGAAGCCTTTCAGCAAACGCCTCTGCAAGCCTGTCGGCTAAAGATTCGAGTAAAATCGCCTGATAATCGTTGCCCTCACGTTTAAATTTCTCTACCCATTCGGCTACTCCGATTCCAGCCGTAACTGCAAATCCACCACAATAATCAGCAATACCTGTATTTTTTGGAGCCACAAAATCGCTAAGACAATAGTTCGGAAGATTGGCGCCTCTCTTTTGCTGCTGGCGCAGATGGTGAAACTTACCAATAATGGTTTGGCGATCTTCTCCTGTATATAGCTCTATATCATCACCTTCGGAGTTGGCTGGCCAAATGCCGAAAACACCCTTGGCTGTAATCATTTTTTTGGCAATGATTTCGTCAAGGAAATTGTTGGCTTCGTCATAAAGCTTTCGGACTTCTGCACCCTGATTGGGATCGTCAAGAATTGCAGGGAATTTCCCCCTGAATTCCCAGGCCAAAAAGAAAAATGTCCAGTCTATTTCCTGACGCAACTCTTCAAGCGGATAATCATCAAATACTTTTATGCCTTGATAAATAGGTTTATATACCATCGAATTATTCCATTCGGGTCGGAATGCATTTGCCCTTGCCTGCGTCATCGTCAGGTATTCTTTTGGTTTTTTTGCACTGTGGGTTGCACGAATTTCTTTGTATTCGCCTTTAACTGTTGACAAGAAATCGTGATCCCGAACCAAAAGATTGGCAACCACCTGAACAGCCCTCGAAGCATCTTTTACATAGACAACAGGTTGTGAATATTCGGGAGCGATCTTTACCGCAGTATGGATCTTAGATGTTGTGGCACCACCTATCATTAAAGGGATTTTAAAGCCACGACGCTCCATTTCGTGTGCCACATGAACCATTTCCTCAAGTGAAGGGGTAATCAAGCCACTTAGCCCGATAATATCCACATTTTCTTCAATCGCCTTATTCAGGATTGTTTCTGCAGGAACCATTACACCAAGATCGATAATGTCGTAATTATTACAGGCCAACACTACCCCAACAATGTTTTTTCCAATGTCGTGAACATCTCCTTTTACAGTGGCCAGTAAAATCTTCTTTTTAACGGTTGGTGCTTGTTTTAAATCGAGTTTGTCCTGCTCTATAAAAGGTTGCAAAAATGCCACTGCCTTTTTCATTACCCGCGCCGACTTGATCACCTGGGGAAGAAACATCTTTCCACTTCCGAACAAGTCCCCTACCCTATTCATCCCATCCATTAAAGGCTCTTCAATTACACGGATCGCACTGTTGTACTGTGGAAGCAATTCTGTAATATCCTGCTCAATATATTCTGTAATACCCTTTATAAGAGCATGTTGTATCCTTTCGATAACCGGGGCTTCCCTCCACTCCTCAATCTTTTCCTCCTTTTTTCCGCTATCTTTAATGTTTTCTGAAAATGCAAGTATCCTTTCGGTTGCATCGGGCCTTCGGTTCAGGATCACATCTTCAACATATTCGAGGAGGTCTTTCGGGATTTCATCGTAAATCTGTAACATTCCAGGATTCACGATCCCCATGTCGAGGCCAGCTCCGATGGCATGGTAAAGAAACACCGAATGAAATGCTTCCCTTATAGTATTATTTCCCCGGAAAGAGAACGAAACATTTGATATTCCACCACTTACTTTAGCATAAGGAAGGTTTTCCTTGATCCATTTTGTCGCTTTGATAAAATCGAGGGCATAGTTATTGTGTTCCTCAATTCCTGTACCAACGGTCAAAACATTGGGATCGAAGATAATATCCTGGGGCGGGAAATGAACTTCGTCCACCAATATCCGGTAGGCGCGTTCACAGATGCTGATCCGCTGTTCAAAAGTAGCTGCCTGACCCTTTTCATCAAAAGCCATCACAACTGTGGCAGCACCGTATTTTTTTATTTTTCGGGCACATTCCTTAAAGAACTCCTCCCCTTCCTTCAAACTGATAGAATTTACAATTGCCTTTCCCTGAACACATTGCAAACCAGCCTCTATGACCGACCATTTGGAAGAATCGATCATCACAGGAAGCTTGGCAATATCAGGTTCCGACATCATCAGGTGAAGGAACCGTACCATCTCTTTTTCAGCATCGAGCATCGCATCATCCATGTTGACATCAATGACCTGGGCACCACCTTCGACCATTTCGCGTGCAATTGCCAACGCCTCCTCATATTTTTCCTCCCTGATCAACCTTGCAAATTTAATTGAACCTGCCACATTGCAACGTTCCCCGATATTTACAAAAACAGAGGATGGCGCAACAGTCAACGATTCAAGGCCACTTAAACGTGTCGCAATTTCGGGATGCACACGCTTGTGTGGTTTTGATTTGGCGGCCATTTTTGCAAGCTCATGGATATGCTCTGGTGTGGTTCCGCAGCAGCCGCCGATAATATTCACCATTCGCTCATCGAAAAACCCCTGAATATGATGACCCATATCGGCAGGCGATTCGTCGTATTCACCAAATTGGTTGGGCAATCCTGCATTTGGATGGGCACTAATGTAAAACGGCGCTTTCCGGCTTAATTCCTCCACATATGGACGCATCTCTTTTGCACCTAAGGAGCAGTTTAAACCGATTGATAGTAAGTCTATATGAGACAATGAGTTGAGAAATGCCTCAACAGTCTGTCCAGCCAGAGTCCTGCCGCTTCGGTCAGTAATCGTACCCGAAATCATCACTTCAATCCGAATGTTTCTTTCTTCAAGGACTTCTTCGATAGCCATCATCGCTGCCTTGGCATTCAATGTGTCGAAGATGGTCTCCACCAACAATAAATCGACTCCCCCATCGAGCAAACCCTCAACCTGTCCACGATAGGATTCTTTCATCTCTGCAAAGGTAACTGCCCGAAAACCGGCATCGTTCACATCGGGTGACATGGAGCAGGTTTTATTTGTAGGGCCTATTGACCCGGCGACAAAGCGTGGCTTCTCTGGTGTCGAATAATGTGCTGCTGCCATGCGTGCTATTTGGGCTGCTGCCTTATTGATTTCATATACAAAGGCTTCCAAGCCATAATCTGCCTGTGAAATCCGTGTTGCATTAAATGTGTTTGTGGCGATGATATCCGCTCCGGCTTCAAGAAAACCTTCGTGTATTTCGCTGATCACCGAAGGTTTAGTTAACGATAGCAGGTCGTTATCCCCTTTTAATGGCATGGTCCAATGGGCAAATTGTTCGCCCCTGAAATCTTCTTCGGTTAGTTTAACCCTTTGGATCATGGTACCCATTGCCCCATCCAAAACGAGGATCCTATGTTTTAGTTCCTGCCGTATCTTGCTTTCTTTTGTCATTTTACTTTTTTATTAATTTCAGGTCAAAAATCCCGCGTATGCCGACTTTCCCTTCGCAGACTATAACAACTGAAAGTATCTCTTTGATCAATTCAGTGAAAATAATTGTACTATCTATGTTATCAGCTACTTGCACCCGATTTCCAAGAGAAGTGGCCCAGGCATCTGCCAAAGCGGCATCTTTACAGGCCACCATTACCGCATCTGCCTTTCCAAAGCTCAATGATGGGCCAACGGTTCCCGATGAGGTGCATACCCCAATACTCCCCATATCCTTCGGGATTTCTATCCCAATCCTTTCTGACAAGGGCGAATTTCCTGCAAAGATCGAAAGAACTAAGGGATTTATCAAATGAAGGAAAATATCGCCCCCATTTTCAATGGCAAGTTCATTAATCTTAAAATTATTCAAAATATCAAATCCAAGTTGTTGTGCAAATGCACCAGCAACAGCAGCCATTGGACCAACATTTGCCTTTTGTGCCGCGTATGCCATACTATTTGCCAGGTCAGGTGCATAACTATTAGTTTGATAGGGTATTAGAGAAGAACCATATGCAGGATCCAACAAAAGGTAATTTTCCAGGGTGGTACGGTAATGTTTAATTCTTTCGTAGCAAAACTCTTTCATTTCCTCACGGTAAGATTCCGGATCAATCCCAATCCACAAATCGGTTTCCTTATAGCCGATTGTAAAAGAGTTGAACCGCCCCTCCCCCATTTCCCGTCGGTATGTTCGAAGTTCTATCAATGGATTGACCATATATGTAGTTAATTTAGAGGTGACTGGCGACTAGCCGCTGGCAATTTGAAAAAAGCGGCTGGCGTCTGGCAACTTGCGGCTGGCCATCGTTCCAAGGCAGATTGATATTTATGATACAAATTAGGTGTCCAAACATGACAATTAAGTAGTGAAGCAATAAATTCAATTTTAAGCACTTGCAGCTAACAGCCAGTTGCCAGCCGCCAATTGCCAATTGCCTTTCATAGGGAACACGAAAATTTATTTCACCTCTACCCTCTTTGCTTCGCCCTAATTCTCAACTGCCTGTGGCTCCTCCTCATGGAAATTGATCTCGAATAGGTTCATTGGGCAAGCCGGAACACACAGTTCGCAAACAACACACAATTCCGGTTCAAAATTGAGTTCCCAGTTTTGGCGATTCATGGTCAAGGCTCCTGTAAAACAAACCCCGGTGCAATTGCCACAGTTGATACACTTGCCTGATTCAAACCTGATTTTTTTGCCAAGTGGTTCGCAAATCACAGAATTGGCTTCAAGGTATTCGATTCCCTTCTGTATATTTTCAGGAAGTGCCTCCAGCTCCAACAACAAACTGCCTGTCCGTCCTGGACGAACTTCAGCCTTAAGAATACTGAATTTGATGTCGTACTCTTTTATTAATCTGTATGTTAAGGCTTTATCTGCACTTTGCGGTGGAAATTTCATCACATATCTTCTGGTTACTTCCTTCATTGCTCCCCTCCTTCCGTACTGAAAAGTTTCTTAATCGAAGTCCCTGTAGGAAAAATACCGACCGGACACGTAATCTCAAATTGACCAGCTTCGATGCTTTTTTTCAGCAGTCCAGCAATTTCGCGCGCTTTCTGAAGACTTGCAACAGGTGCAGTACGAACTCTTTTGCCGCTTATGTTGATTTCTCCTGATTGCAATTCAGCGTAATTGGTCCTGCCCAAAACAGGTGTATCCGATTTTCCGTAATCCAAAATTGTCGTTTCAATCTGTTCATTCCGGATAGAAACCCGGTGTGCCAGGTCTTCATCCAGCATTGGGATGGGTACACCGATTCCCACAAAAAGGCTCACCCCGTATTTCTCATAATAGGCTGCCCTTAGAAAACTGGAATTCATCTCTTTAAGGTTTCCAATCACGGCAATGGTAGCTGCATTGCTCATTGGGATGCCAAACTCGTTTTTTGCTTTGCTTGTATTAAATTGTGTACCAGGCCATACCACGTATCCAACCGTTCCACCAAGGAAGATCCTTGTTCCAATGCCTATCGTTCGCATTTCGGGGTCGTTCAGCAAAGGGCTTAACTCCCCGGCGGTCGAATAATTGGCGTTTTTCATACCTGGAAGCAATGTTCCCATGTAGGTATATTTGATTTTCGATGTCGTATTGGTGGCAACATTGTAATTCTGATAGGCATTCCTTGGATTGAAAAGGGTCGCCTCGTTGATCGTTTCCAACGAAATTTTTGTTTTTATGTATTTCCTTGGATAACAATCGGTTCCTTTTGCCCAGGCTTCCAATTCAACCTCTTTGCCCTCAATAAGATCCTGAATAACATGTGCCCCACCATATTTCATATTTTCCGGGTTTTCTGATGTAGCTCCTATATATGTATCCACAGCAGCCAAACCACCGTGGCCAGGTACCCCGTTCAACAGGATCCTTTCCATGCGCATGGGTGGTGTAGTATGGCCGAAATTCAGGATGGCTCCTGAAGAACACATGGCACCAAAAGTTGCAGTTGTCACAACGTCAACCTTTCTGACAATTTCTGATGGGGAGAGTTCAAGGGCCATTGCGGAAACCTCTTCTGCAGTAAGCACTACTGCTTTTCCGCTTCTGATTTTTTCGTTGATCTCTTCGTATGATTTTTTGATACCCATTGTATTAAATTGATTATCAATCGAATATTCTAAGCTTAGTTAATACAAAATTGGCATAATCCTTGGCTCGCTCAACAACATACCAGGTTTTTGGTTCCTGATTTCTTTGATTGCATTTTCGACTTGTCCAAAGGTGCAGGGTGTAGTAGCTACAGAGAAAACAGCTTTTTCACCGGAATGACGGTTATGACTCACTGTTTCGATATTGATCTCCTGATTTCCAATCGCAGTTGCAATAAATCCAGTAGTTCCAGGCAAGTTACCGGTATGGAAAGTAATCAGATAGGGAAAAACAAACTTGCCCGGATCGGCCAGGCAACATTCCTGTTTTACCGGTATGTTTTGTATTTTGTCGCCATAACGGGCAATAAAAACGATATCTGAAACGATGGACATCGCGGTTTCGGTTGAACCTGCACCTTTGCCTAAAAAAAAATGGATCCCTGAATATTTGTTGTTGATACGCACCGCATTGGTTGTACCACTTACCTCCGAAAGGAAATTGCTGTTTTTCACAAGCATTGGCCTTACGGTGGCATAAATATCGCCATTCACTTTTTTTGCATAGCAAATCAGTTTGATCTTTGCATCTATTTCGCTGGCAAAGTCGATATCCTCTTTTGTAATATCCTGAACACCTGCAATATATAGGTCTTCTTTCGAGACATCGACCCCAAAAGCCAATTTAATCAACAGGATCAGTTTATGACCTGCATCGCCACCATTGATGTCCAAAAGCGGATCGGCCTCAGCATAACCACTTTCCTGGGCCATTTTGAGGGCCACATTGAACTCCAGTTTTTCATTCTGCATCTGTGTGAGGATGTAGTTGCTGGTCCCGTTCATGATTCCTGAAACCGACTGTATGATATCGCCTGTAAGCCCTTCCTGAATGGTTTTGATAATTGGGATTGCGCCACAAACTGCTGCCTCGAACCCTATTTTTACATTGTTTTTTTCGGCAGCTTCAAAGATTGCTTTACCCCTTTCGGCTAATAGTGCTTTATTTGCAGTGACCAAATGTTTTCCCGAGTTGAGGATATCGAGGCAAAGATTGTAAACGAAATCGCTTTTGCCACCGATTGTTTCAACAACCAGATCAATCTCCCGGGAAGAAATAATCTCTTTGATATAATGATTTGCTTCATCTCCGGTAATCTCTTTGCCGCCACCACAAAACAGATCAAGAGGTAGGTTGAACCGTTCGGCAGCCTTAGCAGGACAAAGCTCGACGATATTTTTGAGTACAATATTAGTCTTTGCCCTGATTGACAGTTCGTTATTGATTTCGGTAATAATTTTGGCGATCCCCCCGCCAACAGTCCCGCAGCCCAATATGGCTATGTTTAAAGTATCCATTTGAATGGTTGATAAAAAATTTGCGCAAGATAAGAAAAATTGGGGAGGGGATAATTTGAAAATGTGATAAAATGGCTGAACTTAAGGTGAACTTTTATGCTTTGGGTATGTATTCAATATAATTGATACTGTTTTGAAAACCCACCCAAACCCTTATCTTTGTATATTGATTTTTAGCAAAATAAATCGGTTTAGTATGTACCAGTCAATTACTACCAGCAATTATACTTTCGAGAATATCAGGGAGAAGGACTTATTTTATGCCGATAAAACTGTTTTCTTTCATCAGTTGGTTAATGACAATTCGGGTATTTTCTTTCTCTCGCGACCACGCCGGTTTGGAAAATCTTTATCGGTGTCAATCCTTAAAAATATATTCAAAGGCAACAAGGAACTGTTTAAAGGGCTGAAAATTTACGATATGCCCTACAATTGGAAGTCGTATCCTGTTATTAACCTGAACATCTCAAAAGCCGATTGTTCGTCAGCCGAACAACTCAACAAAGGATTGTGTATTATTTTACATGATAATGCCCGCGATCTGGGAATTGAACTTTCATCCGAAACTAAATCTGGCTATTTATTTGGCGAACTGATTGACAAAGCCAAAGACCTCGGTAAATTAGTGATTCTTATCGACGAATACGACAAACCCTTAGTTGAAAATATCTATGCCCCTCATATAGAAGAGATCCGTCAAGTGCTGGAAAATTTCTATATCAACATTAAAGCATCGGACGAACATCTGCGGTTTGTTTTTATGACGGGCGTTACCAAATTCTCCAAAGTGTCGGTTTTCTCAAAACTGAACAACCTGCGCGATATCACCATGAGCGAAGCCTTTGCCACTATGTACGGCTATACACAGGAAGAAGTGGAACGTTACTTTGGCGACCGGATAAATGCTTTAGCAGATAAAAGCAAAATTGACCGGATAGAATATCGCGAAAAAATCCAAAAATGGTACAATGGGTTCCGCTTTCACGAAGATGCTCAAACTGTATATAATCCTGTCTCGCTGGGCATGTTTTTTAATGAAAATGGGAAATTTACAAATTATTGGTTTTCGACTGGTAGCCCTTCATTCATTTTCAAGGTCTTGAAGAAGCAAAACATTGATTTTTTTAAAACTTTCAACGACTATATTCCCGATTTTGTGCTCGATTCGTTCGATGTAACCAA
>JBAXWR010000130.1:0-19805 GCA_037128295.1 Mariniphaga sp. | reverse complement strand
ATTTTCCAATTTCTATTTTCCAATTTCTATTTTCCAATTTCTATTTTCCAATTTCCTTATATCAACTTTCTAATTATTTCCAGAAGATTCCCCTGGTCAAACCTGCTTTTTATGATGTAAGCATCGGCTCCTGCTTCCATTCCCCGCTCACGGTCATCATCCGATTCGAGCGAGGTAACAAGAATAACCGGTATTTCGCTTAATTTCTTATCATTTTTTATTTTCATGGTTAGTTCAAACCCATTCAACCTTGGCATATCGACATCAGATACAATCAGGTCAAATTCTTCAAACCTCGCCTTTGTATAAGCATCAGCCCCGTCAACCGCTGTTGACACCCTATATCCCGCTGTCTCAAGAATGTTTTTTAACATTGTCCGCGAAGTTATAGAGTCTTCAGCTACCAATATCTTCCCTGATTTGGAAATTGACTTCAACTCCTGTGATGGATTATTTGGCCTTTCAACAGACCTTACCGCCGACTTCATCAGATCGGCAACATGAAGAACAGGAACAACCGTTCCATTGCCCAGAACAGTTACCCCCGAAATATTCCTGACACGTTTGAGCAGCTTACCCAGTCCTTTTACCAAAACCTGTTGTTCGTCAAGTACATCATCAACTTTGAACGCAATACGGTTCTGGCCTGAAACAATCTCTATAACACGTTGGTATTCTATACCCTGGTCTGAGACTGAATTTGAAACGGGAAAACCCTCATTGACTTTCCTTAATCCCAGAATTGAAGCCAGATCAACAAGGGAAACAATTTTACCATCAATTAAAACTGTTTTTTGGTTCTCAACTGTTTTAATTGTATCATAATCAATTCTTAAGACCCGTTCAACATTCATGGTAGGAAGGATAAACAAAGCCTCGTTCAGACTTATTGCAATACCCCTGAAGGCTGCAAGTGTCAATGGTAAAAGGATGTTAAAGACGGTTCCAACTTGTTCATTAGTTTCCACCAAAAGCTTGCCATTAAGTTTTTCGACCTTTTCCTTTACAATCGAAAGGCCTAACCCACGACCAGATATCCCTGTAATCATAGGACTTGTGGATAAGCCTGATTCATAGATCAATGATAGAATCTCATCGTTCCTCAATTTTTTAGCGGCTTCGGGTGATATAATGTCCGATTTAACAGCAGTTTTCAATACTTTATTTTTGTCAATGCCTTTGCCATCATCCGAGATTCTTATTTCAAAAAGTGCATTTTCCCGTGCGGAAAAGCTGAGTTTGATTTTTCCGGATGACGGTTTATTTTGAAGCAACCTTTCTTTCGGTGTACCAATCCCATGATCAATGCAATTCCGGATCAGATGTACAAGTGGATCTTTTAGCTCTTCCAGGATCCGTTTGTCAACCTCCAGTTCAGATCCTTCAACGATAAAATCAATTTCTTTTTTCTGTTCGCGGGAAATCTCCCTGACCATTGCCGGAAAAGTTTCCACAACGGAAGAAACCGGTAGCATCAGTACTTTCTTAATGGATTCAAGGTGGTTGTTAACCAAACGTTCCAATCCAAACCGCTCTGTTTCCATAAAGCGGGTAACTTTTGTCAAATTGTTCTCAAGGTTATTCAACCGCAATTCATTTTGCATCAACCAATCGTTCCATTGTTGGGCTGATAAATGCTTGAATTGTTGCTTCCAATTAAGCCAATCTGCCTGCCAATCAGTAACTTCTTCAAGAAGTTCGGTAAGATTGCTTGTTTGTTGATTGAACGCGATCTTGATTTGTACCAACTCTTCAGCCTGTCGAAAAAGTGGATCCAATTTCGAAATTGGAATTCTGACTGAATCCGGAATGGCCGGTTTCATTGTTTTAGAGATTTCTGTCTTTTGAATTTCCACCTGAACAATATCAGGTGGGTTTTCATTCTGCACTTTTGTCTGCTCTACAGGTATGACTTCATTGTCAATTGTTGGTTTTATTCCTGAAGGGGCACGCCTTAATTGATTGAGAATCTCATTGAAGTTCTGTTTTAGTTCAGCCGACTTTTCAGCTTCTCCGGAGAGAAGCAGTTCTGATAGCAATTTCACAATACGATGAAAAAGATCAAACATGCCGACGCTTAAATTTGTCCCTTCCTTTTTGATCGTAGAAATAAGCGACTCCAGAGGTTGACAGACCGATTCAATGTCTTTCTGTCCTATCGAACGGGCAGCACCTTTCAGGCTATGGATCTCCCTAAAAAGCATTTCGACGATTCCGGCAGAATCTTCCTTTGACCTGGTTTTCTCCAGTCTGATCAATCCTTCAGTGAAGGAATTGATATGCTCTTCCGCCTCAACCCTGAATGTTGCCTGGATCCTTTTCAGAAATTCACTCTCCTTGCTATCCATTGTTACTTATTTTTGAAACCCTCCAATTTCCAGTTTCCAATTTCTATTTTCTATTTTCCAGTTTCCAGTTTCCAATTTCCACTTTCCACTTTCCTCATCCCTGAAATTTTTCGATCACAGCTTTTAATTTCTGGCTAAGATCATAAAGGTTCCTTGCTGATTTTTCGGCCTGGACCATGCTTACCGCAGTTTCGGTTCCGGCCTGGTTGATATTTTGTATTGCTATGCCGATTTGATCCATCCCGACAACCTGTTGCTGGCTTGATGCAACGATCTGAATGGCACTCTGAACGGCAGTGTTGCTGCTTTCTGCCAGTACCCTGATGGCTTCACCTGCCTGAATCGACTGTTTCAATCCGGCTTCTACTGCTTTACTTCCCTGCTCTGTGGCCATTACTGCAGCACCCGTTATTCTTTGGATATCGTTGAGAATATTCCGCACCTTTAATGTGGACTGTTTCGATTGCCCCGCCAGGTTTTTGATCTCCTGTGCAACAACAGCAAAACCCTTACCTTGTTCACCAGCTTTGGCAGCTTCAATGGCTGCATTGACCGACAGTAAATTGGATTGGTCGGCGATGTCGGTAACTGAGGCGATAATCCCACCGATTGATTGGCTTTGTTCGCTCAACCTTACAACTGTCTGAGCTATCGAATTCATTTGTTCCCGTATATTGTTCATCCCATCAATGGTTTCTTCGACTGCTTTTTGCCCGCTCTGAAAAACCTGGACGACACGTTGGGCACTATCGGCCACGTCTTTTGCTTTTTGTGAAGATTGTTTTGAGGCTTGCTGGACTTCCATGACTGTGGTCGAGGTCTCGCTGATAGCAGTCGCCGTTTCAGCAGTCCCTGTAGCCACCTGTGTAGTCGCAGCTAGAATCTGTGTTGAGGAAGCTGCAAGGATATTGATGGTTTCCTTTACTTCTTCCAGTACATTTGTCAATTCAGCAGTTCTGTTTTTGACCATTACTTCCAATTGGTCACGATAGGCTTTCATCTCATTTTCCTGCCTTTTAATCTCAGTAATATCCCTGGCTGAGGCAAAAACACCTTGAACCTCACCGGATTCGTTACGATAGACAGTTGCGTTATATAGCACTTCAGTCGTAAGGCCATTCGCATTCTTTAGGGTAAGTGGATAATCAATAACAATTCCATTCGAAAAAACCAGTTTGTAACCTGCCCTTGCTTTTTCTGGCTCGGTAAAATAGTCTGCAAAATCGCTGCCCACCAACTTTTCACGGGAAACGCCCGTCATTTTCATGGTTGTTTGGTTCACGTCGGTAATCTTTCCGTCTGCGCTGATGGTTACCAGAGGGTCGAGGCTTGCTTCGATCAGGTTGCGGGCATAAAGGGATTTTTCACGCATCTCTTCCTCAAGTTTTATCCGATCGGATATATCCTTCCTGAATGATTGGATCATTTGTCCCAATTCATCATTTCTATATTGGTTCCCCTTTAAATCCATCGAAATATCCCTTGAAATAATCAGATCAGTTGCAACTTTCAATGGCTGTGTAATACTGTTTGTCAGTCTAAAGGCAACCACCAAAGAACAGAGTACAGCCAATAAACCGAGGATGCCAAGAATTGTACGTGTGAATGCCTGTGATTTCTCTGCATCGATATAATGCTGTTCATTATATGCCTCGTTATAAACAATAAGATCGGACACCTCTTTTATCCATTGTTTCACTGCCGGATAGGCAAATCCGGTCATCAGTTCAGCAGCTTCATAGACTTTCCCTTCCATTGCCATACGGATCACCTCGTCCTGGTAATGTTTCGCAGAATCTGCTGCAGTGTTGACGTCGCTAAGTATCTCAAGTGCCTCTGTTTCATCTTTTGGAATAAGTTTTAGAAGACTGTCAGCCTCCAGATCGAAATTCTTCCTGTGTTTAGTGAGTTCTTTAATGTTTGTTTGTACCTTACTTTCTGGTTTTTTCTGATAATTGGCCAGTAGAATATTCCTCACATCGATGGCTGTTTCCCTTAAATCATCGATCATCTGGTTTGCAAGATGGATACGGACATTGTTCGTTTTTACAATTTCTGTGAGTCTTTCATGACTAGCCTTAATCTGATTAATGCTCACAAGGATCACACCAATTAAAAAAACAAGGATAAAGCCAAAACTTAAAACAAACCGCCCCCTGACTTTCATGTTTTTAAACATTTTATTTCCTCCTAAAATTTAGATTATTATATATTCATTCAAGTATTTTACATTCTATTGGCTGGAGAAACTATTCCTCGTTAATGACTAAACGATTGTCCATTAATAACGCTTCTCCACTTAAAATAATCAGTTGTTCTTTGGTAACTCCCTTAGTATAGGTCCCACCGATCCCACCAATTGTTTGGGGAACAGGCATAATTTCTTTAATATCAATGAATTGTGATCCATTAACCACATCGGCAAGAATCCCAAACTCCATTTGTGCGTTACGGAGGACGATCACCTTGTTTAGTTCTCCAATCCCATTGAAAGGCAAGTTAAAAAATTTTTTTAGGTCAACAATTGCAAGTATTTGCCCCCGGACATTGACAACCCCCAAAATGTGAGAAGATACCCCTGGCAATGGGGTGAACTCCTTCAACTGAAAAATCTCGTCCACAAATTCTGTTTCAAGCCCATACGTTTCACCCGCGAGCGAGAAGGAGACAATATTTAAAAAATTAAGTCCTGATGTATCCTGCTCAGGTTCCCTTCCCATTTCAATGGCACGATTCTTAAGCAATTCAAGTGTTTCTTCTTTCATGTGTTTATAATTTGTTTTTTAGAGGCCACATAGCCTGCCCCGATCCCTCGGGGGAACTCGCCATGAGATAATCATGCTTCAGTGTTTGATTGGCTCGCATGGCTCGTTTCATAGGATACCAAAATTAGAGATACTGTACATAATTATTTCACGCATATATTTGACTGACAAACCTTCCGATTCGGGTAGGATTTCTTCATCAGGTTTATCCTTCAACAAATCAAGAGCGGCATTGAAGTATTTCTTTGAAAGCATTTGCCTACCTGTTTGAAAATGCAAATTTCCCAAACAAAAATAGCCCATGATACAATCCTGATCAAGATAAATGACCTGCCTTAATGATCCGATTGCTTCATGTTCCCTGTCAAGTTCCTGAAGGATCGAAGCACGCAAAAAATACAATCTTTTATCAAATTTATTTTTTTCAATTGTTTCATTGCAAAGTACAAGTGCCTTTAACTGTTCACCATCATTAGCCAACATTCTAATATTCAGTATAGTATCGTTTATATTCGTATATATCGGAATAACAGCCCTCTCTTTGTCAACTTCAGTTGAACCCTTAACTCCAACATCAGATGTGTCATTACCTGCCATTTGAACATCAACCCGGGTTGAATCCTGAAGGATAGGAGAGGGTCCGATCAGCACACTAGCTGGATTTGATCTGGAAATATTTGGTTCAATAACTGATACCGGCATATCCGTCAGATCCGTTGTGCTTAAATTTCCTTTCTGGTACAAAATTGCACCCGGGAAATAGGTTGTTCTGAACTGTGGATAGAGCTGGGAGGAGAGTTCGCAGGAAGAAACAACAAACCAACCGTTTGGATTAAGGGAACTGAAAAAATTCGATGCAATTTTGCTGACCCAGTCCTCAGTAAAATACATTAAAACATTCCGGCAAAAGAGGATATCTATGTTGTTTGTGTTGTTGTAAACTGATGGGAAGATATCTTCTGTCAGGTTCAAATTCGAAAATTTTACCATTTCTTTAATGAATGGGACAATTTCATAACTATCATTTTCTTTAGGTCTGAAATAATTGGATATTAACCATTTGGGACAGTTCCTAAAAGACCAGTTTCCATAAATTCCAGTTTTTGCTTTGTCCAATGCTTTGGGGTTCATATCGGTACCCATTATCATGATCTGCCAATCGCCCAAATTGGGAATTACTTTATGGACGGCAATCGCAAGGGAATAAGCTTCTTCGCCGGTTGAACAGCCCGCACTCCAAATCCTGATTTTTCTTTCTCCAGATGCTTTTGAGGCAGTTAAAGCGGGGAGGATATGCTGGGTCAATGCCTCAAAAATCGGTTCCTCGCGCCAGAAATAAGTTTCTGAAATGGTAAGGTAAGCTGCAAGAATTTTAATCTGCTCCTTTGTCAGGCTTGCGGAAAGAAGCCATTGGGTAAAATCTTCAAAATGGTCAAACCCAAATTCAGCAGAAGCCAGCATAAGGTTGTGCCTTAACATAATCCACCTATCAACAGGGAAATGCAACCACATTGATGCGGCAATTACTTCGCAGACCTCAGCCAAAACCCTATCTTTCGCCTTCGAGTTCATTTTGTCTTATTGGTTAATGCCATCTCCAATTCTTTCTCTTCATCGATGTTCAGAAATTGTTCCAGATCATAGATCAGGACCATTTCATCCTGAATTTTTGCAATCCCACCGATATATCCGGCAAATGGCATACAATCCGCTGTGTTAACCTGTTGCTTCGCTTCGACTGCCAGTATTTCGTTCACCTCATCGACAATCAATGCGATGGTTCTTTTTCCCGTATTGGCGATGATCAGTTGATCGTCGCGATCAATTTCACGGGTCGCAAACCCGAAACGTTTGCGGATATCAACAACCGGAATAATCTGACCCTTAACGTTTACGATTCCACAAATGATGGCAGGAGCTTTAGGTAAGCTACTGATATACACTGCATGGATAACGCGAACCACACTATTTAAGGGAAGTGCGTACAACCGATGATCGAGACTAAATGTTACTATCTGATCCATGATCATTTTATGAATGGGTTAATGTTTGACACGGCAGTGAAAAATGAAATATTGATCCTTTGCCTTCCAAGCTTTCGACCCACAATTTTCCGCCATGTAGTTCAATAAATTCTTTACAGAGAATCAAGCCCAAACCGGAACTTGGTTCACCTGCAGTCCCTGTTCTGTTTGTCGGAACATCTAGCCTGAACAAATTGTCAATTATCTTGCGGTTCATCCCAATTCCTGTATCAGATATGGCAATTTCAACAGATTGGTCTTTTTTGAGCTCCGCCGAAAGGATTACCGTACCACCTTTAGATGCAAACTTTATGGCATTAGAAATTAAATTCCTGATTACCAATTGAATAATATTAATATCAGCATAAACTGGCAAGTCAGATTGAATGGAATAAGTCAGCTCAATTCCCTTAATTTTGGCAGCCTCCTCCATTATGCCAACGATATCTTTTAAAACAGTCATCATCCTGATATTTTGGGGATCAAAAGGTAGGGAGCCTTGTTTTATCCTCGACCATTGCAGGAGGTTTTCGAGCAGCCTGAAAAGATTCGTAGCCGATTTCTTCATGTCGATTGCCATATTTCTGATTTCCTCCATGCTCAAATCGGGCAACTCCTCGACCAATAACTCTGTGAATCCCAGGAAACCATTGAAAGGACCACGAAGGTCATGGGAGATGATCGAAAAAAATTTATCTTTTTCGGCATTCATTTTCAACAATTGCTCATTCTTGAGTTTTATTTCGGCTTCTGCCTCCTTGCGTTCCGTAATATCCCTGAAAACACCATAAGTTCCTAAAAATCCCTTATCAGTATCGGTTTGAGAAACTGTAGTAATAATAATTATCCGTCTTTCGCCGTTTGGACGGACGATCTCCAATTCATTAATACTAGCATCTCCCTTTGCCCGTTTTGCTGTTTCACTTAAGATAAGGTCATATTGAGATTGATCAATAAACTGAAGGAGGTTCATCCCTGTCAGTTTTCCAGGTTCGACTCCGAATATGCTTTCTGCGGCATTGTTCACAAATTCGAATTCTTCGCTGCTGTTCATAAAACCGATCCCTTCACCAATGTTGTCAATCATCATCCGGTATTTCTCTTCGCTTTGGCGCAACAAATCTTCTATATGCTTTCTTTCGGTAATGTCGCGCCCGATACCAAGCAGACCAGTAATCTGACCATCGTGATCGTACAAGGGAAGTTTGGAGGTAAGAATCCAACGCTTCTTACCCACATCTGCCGGGATAAATTCCTCGCGATTAACAACTGGCTGGCCGGTTTTTAAAACTATTTGGTCATCTGCAAAAAAACCTTCTGCAAGTTCTTTCGGGAAAAAATAAAAGTCGTCTTTGCCAAGGACCTCAGCTTCCGAATATCGCCCAAGAAATTTCATCTCCGTCATATTTACCAATGTCTTGCGGCAGTCGAGATCCTTGCAATAAATTGAATCGGGGATATTGTTAATCAATGTACGGAGCAACAACCGTTCGTTATCGATTGTGATCGTTGCGTTTTTGTTTTCGGTGATGTCGAGAAACGACCAGACTCTTCCATTTGGTGTACCTTCAATGAAAAGTGGCTTGGAAATACGTTGGAAAATATGACCATCTATTAAATGGATCTCATCTATTGTTTCAGATTGAGGATTGCGATACAAATCCGCCACTTTAGCCAGAAATTTTTCCGGTTCGTCCAATTGATCAATGATACAATTGATTAAAGATTTGTCGTCTTTTAAAGCCAATATTTCTTCAGGAATATGCCACATATTTTCAAATATGGTATTGGTCCTTAAGACCTTTCCGTGATTATCGACGACAAGGATGCCATTGTGGATCGAAGCAAGTGTTGCCTCTGTAATTGAAAGCATTTCTTTTATCTGTTCAATTGATTTGTACAACGAATCTTCATTGCGTTTAAGATCTCTGGTCATAATGCTCATTGAACGAAATACAAAAAGGTAAAGAAGAGGGACCATCACAATCAGGAGCAAGGTCGAATCGAGCAAAATCCTTCCTGAATAAGACAAGGGTGGTAATTGATCCAGAACCAACATCACCAAAGTTTCAAATAAAAAAATACTGAAAATCAATATTATCACGATCGAAATTGTCGAACCACCATAAATAAATCGCCTTACAGACTGTTTTTTCATAGCTCAAATTTTGAAATATTTGTGCAATAACACCAGCAAATGATCCCTTTTTACAGGTTTTGATATGTAATTATTGCATCCTGCCAACAATGCTCTTTCGTGATCACCTGCCAGGGCATAAGCAGTTTGTGCAATAATGATCACATTTGGAGAGAATTGCCTTATTTGTCTTGTTGCCTCATATCCATCCATATCTGGCATTTTGATATCCATCAGTACTAAATCGATGTCGGGCCGGTTGCGGCAAAAGTCGATTGCTTCAATTCCAGTTTTAGCATGGAAGACTTCTTTTGCAACAAATTTGACTGCAATCCCCAAAAGTAAAAAAGAGGCATCGTCATCTTCGGCGACCAAAACGTTGAGACCTTTTTTCGGACTTGGTGTTTCGTTACATGAGACAACAATTTCAGAAGTACTCTTTTCCCAGTCAGTGCAAATACACGGAACCGTAAAATAAAAAGTAGTTCCTTTACCCATTTCGCTGGCTAACCAAATAGCCCCTCCCAGCATTTCAACGTAAGTTTTCGCTATCGAAAGCCCTAATCCTGAGCCTTCAAACTTTCTGGTTGTTGAAGTATCAGCCTGAGTGAACCGATCAAATATTTTGAGATGTTTTTCTTGCGGAATGCCTATACCAGTATCGGTGACAGAAAATTCCAGCTCGATTGGCTGTGGGATGACCTTCCCACTTTGGATATGGTCCTCTTTCAAACGAAAGATCATCTCTACCGATCCTGAATTTGTAAATTTTATTCCATTACCGATCAGATGTGAAAGTATGGTGCTTAATTTGATCCCATCACTTTTTATGTAATTGATTTGACGGGTCAAATGGTTTTTGATAATGAGTTTTAACCCTTTCATTTCGGCAATTGGCCTAAAACGCCTATACAGGCCACGCAAAAGCTCCTGAATATTAATTTCCGAAATGTTCAGCCTTACCTGTCCGGCCTGAATTTGGGATATTTCGACAACATCGGTGATCGTATCCATTAAACGACCGGCACTATGGTTGATGATACTTATGTACTCGTCCCTTTCATTGTTTGTTATGTCATTGTTTTGAATTAAAGACAAAAATCCAAGCAAACCGTTGAATGGGGTCCTTATTTCATGGGATATATTGTTCAGAAAAGCGGTTTTAAGATTGTCGCTCTCCACTGCCTGCGCTTTGGCTCTTAATAGATCATTCTGGATTTCATGCAGTTCTGTAATATCCATTACTGTTGACACCATTGTATTCTGCTCAATTAATGGGATATTTACAGCATTAACAATTCTCGTGGATCCATCTTTGCGTTTAACCGAAATATTTTCCCAATGCATTTTACTTTGATCTTTAGAATTGATATCCATCATGATTCTTCCAACGACTTGATTCCGATAATCCTCGTCTGGATAAACTTTTTCAAAGAAGGACGTAATTGAGGTCGTATCAGCTAAAGTCCAGCCATAAATTTCTTCAAACCTTTTATTCATATACATTGCCTGTCCCTCATCAAACTTGTTTAATGCCAATCCGATCGGAAGATTGTCCAGGATCGTCTGTATAAACGTATTCCTATCGATAAGTTCCTCATTCTTCATTTTGAGCTCTTCCACCATCTTTCTCTTTTCAGTAATATCTTCCTTTATGGCAACAAAAAATGAAATTTCATCATGACTGTTTCGTATCGAGGAAATAACAGCACTTTCCCAATACAGGTCACCATTTTTCTTTCTGTTCTGAAACTCCCCATGCCAGTCATTTCCCGATAATATCGTGTTCCAGAGCTCCTGATAAAAGTAAGAATCCTGCTTACCGGATTTCAGAAACCTGACATTTTTACCTTTGACATCATACAGTTGGTAACCCGATATTTCAGTAAATTTTGGATTGGCATATTCAACATTACCGTTCTTATCTGTAATCACCACAATTACAGGACTTTGATCGATTGTTTTACTCAACAACTTTAATTGGCTCTCGGATTGCTTACGTTCTGTAATATCGTGAAAAACAGTTGCAAATTGACCCACCTTTGGCGAATAGGAGTTGACTTGGTAATATTTTCCCAAAACTTTACTGTAATTCTCAAAATGAAGTGGTTCACCGGATAAAGCCACCTTGCCATAAGAATCGATCCAATAGTGCTCAGTGTCCGGTAATATCTCAAGAGCCGTTTTACCAATAATATCGTTGGCCTTTAGGCCTGTAAGCCTTTCAAAAGCAGGATTGATTTCCAAAAAACGATAATCGACAGGATCCCCATCCGGATTAAGTATAATTTCATGCAGTGCAAAACCTGATGTCATATTTTGGAAAAGTAGTCTGTACTTTTCCTCACTGATTTTAAGTGCTTCTTCAGAAAGTTTGCGTTGCGTTATATCCGCACCAAAACAAGCAATGCCAACAATATCAGATCCGTTGTATATAGGGTTCAGATTGAGATCAAAACATAGAACTGCTGAATGAATTGCAGAAGGGGTAAAAATTTCCCTCCTGATTTGATTGCCCAACAACACTTCATCATAAAGCCCTTTCCAATAAATAATCATTTCTTCGGAGAAAAGATTGGGTTGAAGCACATTGTCCCCATTTTTCAGGGCTCCCCCCGAAAACCAATGCGCACTGTTCAGAAATGCAATATTGGCAGCGATTAGCCGATAATTACGGTCAAGGCTCCAGATGAGATCAGATGAACTGTTAATCAAAGCAGCCTTTTCCTGTTTTTCACGCTTAAGAGAAAAATTAGAAGCCTGTAATACTTTCTCAATTTGTTTGGAATGGGTAATGTCCTGATTTGTACCAATCAGGTACATAGGTATGGAATCGGTATTGCACACGACCTCACCAACTGAACGAATGTATTTAAGTTGGTGCTCGTCTCTGGTAAAAATCCGCATTTCGACCGTATATTGCTCCTTTGCGAGCAAGGCATTTTTTAATGTATTGGTAACCCTTTCTTTATCTTCATAATGAATACAATCCGACACTTCCTGGAATTTTGGAAAGCTACCCATTGAAAACCCGAAAATACGCAATGCTTCGTCCGTTGCAATAAATTCATTTGTAGTCAGGTTCAATTTCCAACTACCGACCTGAGCAATTTGCTGGCTTTTTCTTAGGTCAAATAGTGTTTCCTGAAGCATCAGCTCATACTTTTTACGTTCAGTGATATCGCGGACAGTCGTGATTGCCCCAATAATTTCGTTTGCCGAATTAAATAAAGGCGCAGTGGTATCAGAGGCCCATCCCGTTTTTCCTGTTGAAGCTATGACAAAAGGGACATCTATATTCTGTGCAATCTCACCCTTTAAAGCATTCGCAATGATTTCGATTATACCGCTTTCTTTCAAAAAGGGGAAAAGATCCTGTGGATGTTTTCCGATAACATCGGACGAGTGAATACCGGACAGATTTTCCATAAAAGAATTCCATAACCGGTATCGCATGTTGCAATCATAAACAACAATACCTTCTTTTGCAGATGCAATTATCTGATTATTAAGAATATTTGCCTCCATTAAGGCTTCTTCCGCATCACGGAGTTTCAATTCGTTAGTTAGAGCAGTGCATAATTTAGCGATTACAAATGGCATCCGTTCGGGAAAAAGGTTATCCTTGACGATGTAGTCCCTGGCCCCAAGTTTCATCAATTCGACAGCAATGCGCTCATCGCCCTGGTCAGTAAAGACAATAAAAGGTGGTATAATAACTCCTTTTTGGTTCAAATCCGTTATCAGATCCTTGGCATTCATGTCAGGAAGGCTGAAGTCAAGCACCATCAATAATGGGGTATTGTCTTTCAACCATTCAATTGTCTCAATAGCTGACAATCTGAAAACAAGTTGAAATCCGATTTCATCGAGCTTTTTGGCAGGAAATTCAACCAAACCCAAATCATTTACTACGATAAGCAATGTTCCTGAATTAATCATAATATGAATAAGATTTGTTTTGATTAATTGCTGTATCCGCAGTTTTAGATAAAACCGCTAAACCTCTTCACCAACCTTAAACCGATGACTATTTTTGCGTAAATATATTACAATTAATGAAAAAACTGTAATAATATTTACCAGGTTTTAACTGATATTTTTCGAGTACAGGTAGCCCCCAGGAATTGTCACCACCAACACCCATTTGGGCACAATCGATGTTAACGACGATCCGTTTATGTTCCTTAAGCTCAAAATCGTGACGGGCAGATCCTAGTTCTTTTTGGGTATATGGCCATGCACTTACTGATAATGAATTTGTTACAGGTGTACTGAATTGTATTCCGTCATTTGATTGGTTTGTAAAACTAATCCAGCGGATATCACATCTGTTGGCATTTTCCTGTGGTTTAACATAGGAAGTTATCCAGGAATTGATTTTTGCCTCATAAATTCCAAAGGCAGAAGCTGTTTTCCTGTCGCAATAGTTTTCGAATTGTCCACGCCCGTACCACATAATGTTTTGCAATTCTCTGTCAATTTCGAATTGAAGTCCTATGCGTGGGACATTGGTTGCTTTATCAGGAATTATTATTTCAAAATCGATCGAAACCCTACCGTCAGGGTAAATCAAATGCCGGACCTCTGCGGTAGATTGGGTCGCAAGGAACAAATAGCTGCTTGTGATCCGGACTGCCTTCTTATCAGTTTCAATCATTTCAAGCCCTGTCAATTTATAATTTTCTCCTTCTGTTTTCCAATCTTTCATCTTTTGGTAAACCTTCCAGCCCCTGTCGTTATCGGTAAGGGCACGCCAGAAATTAAAACGAACTTTATCCTGAATAATTGATTGATTATTAAATATATAATTTCTGATCATCCCGGTTTGTTTGTCAATTGCAACTGAGAACCTATCACCGGATACCTTATACGATGAATCGTTTTCACTCTTCACCAGTTTTGAAAATCCTTTAGACAAAATATCAGTAGCAGCACCTGACCTACCAGTCAACTGAAACTGTTCCCAAGCTAGCACATCCCCTTTTTTAGCCCATAGACAATCGTTTTTATGGATCAGTTTGAATGTTACAAAACATTCCTTTTTTGCATTGAATCTTACCTCATCGGGAAGCTTGAACAGCGTTTTATCCAAAGGTTTGATATCAAGTGCTGGAAGTATCCCGGACGAAGTTTTAAACCCATCTTCAATTACCTCATAACCAAATACATATTCAGTGGAATTGGTTGCAAGGTTACGGTTAAAAATGGTAAACGTCAAGGGATTAGCAGAAACCGTTTCAAAGGTAAACGGCTGATAGACTTTTTTCAGTTCGTAATAATGGGGATGGGTGATACGGTCGGCTCCAATTATTCCGTTGACACAGAAGTTTGTATCGGTCGGAAAATCGCCAAAATCGCCCCCATACAGGAAACCTCCCGATTTCGTTACCGGGTTTTTCCAAAGTGCCTGGTCAACCCAATCCCAGGTAAACCCACCCGCAAACAGGTCGTTGGCGTAAATAAGTTGCCAGTAATCGTTAAAATCGCCCAGACTGTTTCCCATCGAATGGGCATATTCGTTGAGTATAAACGGCTTACCAGATGGATACTTGCCGTGCTGCTCCTCATTGGATGATTCCCCATGCTCACCCTTCCTGGTGGCTTTGCCCTGTAAATGGAGCTTCATCCATTCGGCAGTCGGGTAGGTCTGGCTGTCCATATCGGCCGCAAGGTTCATGTCGGCATATTGGATTAATCGCTTTTCAGGATCGTTTTGCAAAGTAGCATCCCGCATTTTTAAAAATGTCGTTCCGTAACCGGCTTCATTGCCAAGCGACCACATGATTACGCATGGAAACTGTCTGTCGCGGATCACCATGTTTTTCATTCTTGCAATAGTGGCCTGTTCCCATTCGGGCCTGTCGCCCGGCAGGTTACGCTTATGATAAGATACACCATGCGATTCAACATTGGCTTCATCCATCACCATCATTCCATACTTGTCGCACAATGCGTACCATCTTGGGTCGTTGGGATAATGGGCAGTGCGCACAAAATTGATGTTGGCCTGCTTCATCAGTTCGAGATCACGGACCATCTCCTCTTTCGAAATTGCCCAGCCCTGATCGGGTGAAAACTCGTGCCGGTTCACACCACGCACCTTTAGTTTCAGGCCATTCAAAAGGATTGTATTTCCAGCAACTTCGATCCTCCTGAAAGCTACCGGTAACCTATACGCTTCAATCGTTTTTCCATTCTGTTTCAATTCGACATCCACAAAATATTGAACAGGTTTTTCGCCAAGCCAAAAGTCAATTTTGTCGAGTTTTATTTGGTGAAGCACTATTTCGTTTCCTAAACCATTTGCGATCGTATCTATATTAAAGTCCTGTTTCACAATTTGTTGACCAGAATCGTTATTAACTGACACTGCCATAGTGAAATTACCTTCAGCTTTGCCAGAGAAGTTGGCTGGGGTATAATGTATGGTGATGGTGCCACTTTTTGATTTCAGGTCAACCGTAGGTTGTGCGTAAACATCCCACATTGAAATTTTGGGTACTGCACGGATAAATACATCGCGGAACAATCCACTGAACCGCCAGTAATCCTGATCTTCAAGATAAGATCCATCACAATATTTATAAGTTTCAATGGCCAGGAAGTTCTCTCCATTTACAACGTAACCGGTCAGGTCAAATTCAGCCGGAAGTCTTGAATCCTGTGAATAACCGACTTTTTTCCCATTCAGATAGACAAAAGTAGCTGAACTTGCACCTGCCAAATGAAGAATAATCTGTTTGTTCTTCCAATTTTCAGGGATTAAAAATGTCCTACAGTAGGAACCCACAGGATTCCGTTGCAAATAAGTCGTAAATCTGCGGTCCGGTTCATCCATCACAAAAGGTGGATTCGACTTAAACGGATATACTATATTGGTATATAAAGCAACCCCAAATCCCTGACGTTCAATTGTGGACGGCACTTTAATGGTTTTCCAATCTTTCCTCGAAAACTCCGGCTTATAAAATTCGACAGGCCGTGACTGCGGGTCGGGTGACCAATGGAACTGCCACGTCCCGTTCAAGGATTTTACCCATACAGAATGATCGTAATCTGATTTTTTGGCTTCTTCAACATTTGGTGCAGGCCATATCGAGGTCCGGGCAGGCAACCGGTTAATCTCAAATATTTGAGGATCCTGAATTTCAACAGGAACCTGGGACCATACCTTCAAAAATGGAACAAAAAGTAAAAGGGACAACAAAACATTTTTCATAAGCATTATATATAGTTCTCTATTTCAATCTACTACCAATATTTCAATTTATTTCCAATATTTCAACCTATTTCAATTTTATTTCCAATATTTCCATATGGTAACGTAAAATAAAAAGACGATCCTTTTCCCAATTGGGATGTCAACCAGATACGTCCTCCATGCCTTTCGATGAATTCTTTACAAAGTATTAATCCTAAGCCAGTTCCGCGTTCATTGTTAGTTCCCGGACTGCTTACTTTGTGCTGAATTTTAAAAAGCTTGTCAACAACCTCTTTATCTATTCCCACCCCACTATCCTGTACAACAAATTGGATAGCTTTATCAGCCTCGTTTACCAGAATATTGATAACACCGGTATTGTGGGTATATTTTATAGCATTGGAAATTAAATTACGGATCACTGTATTCAGCATATTGACATCGGCCCAAACGGTAAGGTTATGATCGATTTCCGTATTTAGGGTAATTTTTTTCAGTTCATATTGATTTTTAAGAAGTTCTGTTATCCCTTGTACGATGGGATATACTTTTAACGCCTCTGGTTTCAATTGAATATTACCGGTTTGGGTACGCGACCAGGCCAAAAGGTTTGAAAGCAACTCATATATTTTTTGAGCTGAATGTTGCAATTTCTTCAAACATTCCTCAAGTTCATCTTCATCAAAGGCCCTGAACGATTCTGACAAGGTTTCAGACAAGGAGAGGATCACTGTAAACGGGTTTTTTATATCGTGAGCAATGATCGAAAAGAGCTTGTCCTTTGTGGCATTCAGGTCTTTCAGTTCGTCATTTTGCTTCTTTACCAAACGGAAAGTATCCGCATTCTCGATGGCAATGGAAAGGTAAATGGCAATATTCCGAAGAATACTGACATGATAATCGTTGTATGCATTTTTGCTAAAGCTTTGAACGGTTACGACACCTGTTGCTTTTTCCCCTTTCATCAATGGCAGATAAACCAATGACTCCGGTATTTCGCCAACTTTAGCCTTAACTGTTGAATTTAGCAAATTACCTGATTTACTGTGATATACGATTTCATCTTTATTTGTGAAGCACTGTATGGAAGGAAGATTGGTTTCTGTAAGCGAATCAAAATGAAACTCCAATTGCTCTCCTTTTTCTATGGCACCAAAGAAATCGAGCCTTTTGTCTTCTTCATTGTATATGCCTATCGCTAACACACTGGCATCCATCAGGGTATTAAGGTTCTGATAAACAGTATTGATGATCGTTTCAACAGTCAGGTTTTCGGTAATTTTCTGGCCAATTTCCGAAAGTTGTTTAATGTTGATATAGGCTTTTTCAATTTTTTCTTTTTGAAGCGCTATCTCTTTGGTCCTTGAGGAGACCTTATCCTCAAGGATCTTTTGTTCCTGCAACAATTTCCTTTCCCTGATCCGAATGTAAACGAAAACCAGGACAACCGCCATGAAAAAATAAAAAATCATGGCATATTTACTTTTCCAGATAGGTGGTATAATTATGATTTTCAAACTTTTAGCTTTTTCATTCCAAATGCCGTCACTGTTGGCACCTTTAACATGAAAGACATATTCACCCGCAGGTAAATTTGAAAACGAAATATTTCTCCGGTTACCAAGATCGACCCATTCATCGGCAATGCCCTCCATTTTATAGGCATACCTATTTTTTGATGGATTGGTGAAATCAAGTGCCGAAAATTCAATTGTAAATGTATAATCCTGATAAGAAAGGCGAAGATCCTCAATATCTGCAGGTTGTATTACATATTTTCCAGTTGAGTTGAGTTTCTCGATGTTCGTGATGGCTATTGGTGGAATAAAACTGTTGTCTTTGACTGAATCGGGATAAAAATAATTGACACCACGCATTCCACCAAAAAACAATTCACCGTCAGGTGCTCTATATGATGCTGTGTTGAATTCCATTCCTTGCAATCCATCCTCAATGCCGAATCTGCGGAATTGATTCAACTTTCTATCGTAAAAACAAAGACCTTCAACTGTTGCGAGCCATATATTATTGTTTTTATCCTGTTGAATTTCGTAAATTACATTGCTTGGTAAACCGCTATTTTTTGAATAATAGACAAACAATGAATCACTTGTCACAAATTTATTGAGCCCGCTAGTTGTTCCGATCCAGATGTTGTGTTCAAAATCTTCGCAGAGTGAAACAACAAAATTGCTGCAAAGCGTATTTGATGAATTTTGGTTCCGTTGAAAATGGACGATTCGGGTTTCCTTCCTGATAAATTTGTCCAAACCTTGAGTGGTAGCGATCCAAATGTTATGTGAAGAATCCTCTATGGTTCGATAAACAAGATTGCTGCTGACATTATCCTCCCCCGATCCCTGAAGTAAAACCTTATATTTCTGGTTCTCAATATCCAATTGATACAAACCATTTTGCGTTGCAATCCAGAACAATCCCGAACTGTCTTCAAAAATATCATTGACCCTGATATTCTTAAAATCCGGAAGTTTATCCGTCTTGAAATATTGGGGAATTGTCAGGAACCGTTTGTTCGTTTTGTCAAAAAGGTTAATCCTGTCGCGTGTTCCCAACCAGACACGGTTTTTGGAATCTTCGTAAATTTCATGCACGAAGTTATTGGTAATATAGGAGTTACCTTTTAATAGGGAAGAATAATGCTCCACTTTACCGGTTTTACGATCAAGGATGTTTAAACCACTCCCCCAATTACCGACCCATAAGTTGTTGTCCTTGTCTTTATAGATCGATGCAATGACATTGTCCTTTAAATCGACAGAATTGATGTCGTTGCTTTTACGGTATAGATTAAACTTGCTCTGTTTAAGGTCTATTTTATCAATCCCATTCAATGTCCCTATCCACAATAAATTGGATTGATCGATTACAAGCGATAGAACGATATTATGGCTTAAATTGCTGTTAACCTGATCTGTACTCGTGAAGTTGGTTTGTCCGGTGATTTTAAGGTCATGATCCAACGCGAGTTTGAATAACCCACTGCCATTTGTCGCAACCCACATATTCCCATTATTATCCTCTCTGATCGACCGGATGTAATTCGAATTGGCACCATCATTTTGTTTCTGTCCAAGATTATAGGTTGAAATGGCTTGATTATTTAGATCAATGCGGTTCAATCCCGATTGCGACCCAACCCACAGATTGCCGCGGTTATCTTCCATTAAAGCAGTTATATTATTGTCAATCAATGAATTAATCTTTTTTAAGGCCGCAAATCCGGAGTAATCTCTTTTCTTTGGATCGAAAAACAATAGCCCGTTGTCAGTTGCTATCCAGGTATTGTTATCCCGCGTTTGGACGATT
>JBAXWR010000013.1:0-56936 GCA_037128295.1 Mariniphaga sp. | reverse complement strand
ATGTGCCTGTTGGCTTCTGCCGCGATTGGGTGGTGGAAGTCGTGGATGGTACCTATCCAAATGTGAGCATCGAGCTTCGTTCGGAGCGTTGCAATCATTGCAACAACTCCCCATGTGTCAGGTGCTGTCCCACAGGAGCAAGCCATTTTGAGGATGGGGGAATTGTTGTGGTCAACCACAACAAGTGTATTGGTTGCGGGGCTTGTATTGAATCATGTCCCTACGATGCACGGTATTCGCATCCTGATGGTTATGTTGACAAGTGCACCTTCTGCATTCACCGTGTCAGGCAGGGATCGGATCCTGCTTGTGTAAGTGTTTGTCCTACAAAATGTATGTCATTTGGTGACCTCAGCGATCCGAACAGTAAGATCGTCAATGTCCTCAAAAACAGGAAACACAAGTCGCTAGCTCCGGAGGCTGGTACCCAACCACAGATTTTTTACCTTCTTTAATCCACTGAAAAATATTGAAAATGAGAGAAGAACTATTTGTAAGCGGACGAAATATCCCAAATATAGATCCCTATCTGAACATCTGGCACTGGCAGATACCCAGTTACCTGTTCCTTGGCGGATTGGCTGCAGGACTCCTGTTTTTTGCAGGTGTGTTTACGATCATGGGAAAAGAGCATAAGATGTCGGCAACGGTAAAGGTTGCTCCGATGCTGGTCCCATTTGCCCTGATGCTCGGTTTGTTCCTGTTGTTTCTGGACCTTAAACACAAGCTCTACTTCTGGCAGCTTTACACAACGATCCGCCTGGAGTCGCCGATGGGTTGGGGAGCATGGGTTTTGATGATCATGACACCCATCTCCATTATCTGGGCAGCAAGTTACGTGAAGGAGTTGTTCCCAAACTGGGACTGGAAATTTCAATTTCTCAATACCTTTGAATCTTGGGTCATCAAAAACCGGTTGCTCATTGCCTGGCCAATGGCCGTTTATGCAGTGATCCTTGGTATTTACACCGGCATTTTACTATCTGCATTCAATGCCAGGCCATTGTGGAACACGGCAATCCTGGGGCCACTGTTCCTGGTTTCCGGGATGTCAACGGGTGCGGCGGTTATCCTGTTGATCAGTAAAGACCATAAGGAGCGAAAAATTATGGGGCGCATTGATATCCTCCTCATTTTGATCGAGTTGTTCTTTATTGTCCATTTGTTTATGGGATTCAAGGCAGGATCGGAAGCTCAGATCAATGCTGCCAACCTTTTCCTTGGCGGAAGTTTCACCGCGCCATTTTTTACCTTTGTCGTGTTGCTTGGGTTAATCTTCCCTGCATTCCTTGAAATTCTTGAATTGAGGGGCGTTAAAGTTCCAATTGTGATACCGGCCATTTTAATCCTGCTGGGTGGATTGATTTTTAGGTTTTTGATAGTTGAAGCAGGACAAATTACCAGATATCTTTATTAGGGAAATAGGGGAGATAAATAGAAATAAAGTAGAAATATTTGGAAATTGGAAATTGGAAAATAAAAATTGGAAATTAGAAATTAGAAATTAGAAATTAGAAATTAGAAATTGGAAATTGGAAAATAGAAATTGGAAATTGGAAAATAGAAATTGGAAAATAGCTAGAAATAGGAAATATTGAAATAGATAGAAATATAGCATGGAAAAAATAAATAAAGACGGAACGACTTACCTCAATCCTTATCTGGGTGGGGTGATTTTGGGGACGGTGCTGTTGCTGGCGTTTTACATTTCGGGACGCGGTTTGGGAGCTAGCGGTGCAGTCAAAAACACAGTTGCTGCCACAGTAAATGTGATTGCCCCCGAACATGTGGCAAAATCGGCTTACTATTCACAGTTTGCAGGTGAAGACAAAAATCCAATGGGCAACTGGCTTGTCTATGAGGTGATTGGAGTTCTGGCAGGGGCATTCCTTTCGGGCCTCCTTTTTAACCGTTTGAAATTTAAGGTGGAACACTCACCCAAAATTACAAATCGGCGCAGGTTGGTTTTTGCCCTATTGGGTGGGTTGGTCTTTGGATTTGGTTCTCAATTGGCCCGTGGTTGTACAAGCGGTGCCGCACTAAGCGGTATGGCGGTTTTATCACTGGGAGGTTACATTACCATGATCGCCATTTTCGGAACGGCTTTTATTGCCGCATGGGTATTTCGTAAAAACTGGATTTAAACTTTTAAAATTATGATCGGATCTATCATCTCATCAGGAATAATTTCCCCTGCCTGGGACAATGTATTTGCAGTTGTTTTGGGAATGGGGTTTGGTTTTGCGCTCGAAGCTTCCGGCTTTTCTTCCTCCCGCAAGATCATCGGCACCTTTTTTGGCTACGATTTCGTCGTTGTGAAGGTATTCTTTACTGCGGCTATTGTTGCCTCAATGGGCTTGCTTTACCTTAACTATATGGGACTCGTCGATTTCTCGACCCTCTACATTCAACCTTTGTTTCTGGCTTCTGCCATAGTAGGCGGGATCATTATGGGTGTTGGCTTTTCGATGGGTGGCTTTTGTCCGGGAACGAGCATTTGTGCTGCGGCTGTTGGAAAACTGGATGGACTTGCTTTCTTTGGGGGTATGTTCATCGGCGTTTACCTGTTTTCGGAATCCTTCCCATGGTTCGAGAAATTGTATTATAGTGGTTCACAGGGTGCTCCAATGATCAATACTGTCTTTGGTATTTCTCCTGAACTGTTTACGTTTATCCTCGTCCTTGCCGCAATCGGGATGTTCTTTGGCGCATCGTGGGTGGAGAAGAAGGTAAGGAAGGTGGAGTATTAACATATTTCACCCCCTAAGATGTCCATGATGTCTTTAATAATTACCGCAAGGTTCGCAAAGGTAAAATCGCAAGGGTCGCAAAGAATTAATTACATCGAATTAACTTTGCGATCTTTGCGAAACCTTAGCGACCTTTGCGTTAAAAAGACCTTTGGGGACATACTCTTTACCCACTAAACATTGTTATATTTAGAATACTTTCAAAATGGAACGCAAAAATATTTTTTTATCTACTTTGCTGATTGTTATGGCCTTAGGGTTAGTCATCCTTCCCAAGAAAAATGATTTGAAAGAGAATCCGCCCAAGGTGCTTTTGTCCGCCATTGCAGAAAAATCACGCTATCTCTCTGTCGATCAGGTGACGCACAGGATCATCGAAAACGACCCCACCTTGATGTTGATCGACCTTCGCCCTACCGACCAGTTCAAGACTTTTTCATTGCAGGGATCAATCAATCTCCCCGTCGATTCATTGCTTGCCGGTTCAACGCTTGAGAAATTCAATCAGCCCGGAAAGGACAAAGTTCTGATTGCCAATTCTGATCTTGTTTCAGAAAAAGCATGGTTGCTTTGTTCACGAAATGCAACGACAAGGGTTTACATTCTGAAAGGGGGGATGAACGAATGGTTTACGACTTTCATCAAAGAGAAGCCAATTTCAGGGACACCATCATCGACCGACCTAGACCTTTTGAGCTTCCGAAAAGCAGCAAAGCAATATTTCACAGGCGCGGGAGAGACAAACAATTCCCCTGCTACCGTAGTTGCCAAAGAGAGTGTTCCGGTTGTCCGGAAAGCACCTAAAGCAGCTTCTGGTGGAGGATGCTAACCTATTGTATTATAGATAATTAAAAAATAAAGTAAAACTTCGAGATATGGACCGTTTATTTAAGACGAATTTGATTTGGTTCAGCCTACCCGCTTTGGCAGTTGTCATTATCCTGTTGGCCTATGTTTTCAGGCCGAATACCCTTGATTACAAGATGAATGTTGGTGATTGCCTCAAGCTTGTGAATGACCCTTCGGTATTTGTTGATATTAAAGATCTTGCTGGAAAACAAGTGATTGATCTGCGTACCGAAGAGGTGTTTTTGAAAGGCCATCCCGAAGGTGCGATCAATCTTCCGATCCGCCAGCTTTTGGATGAAGAATCGCTCGAAACTTTGGATGAACTGCTCGAAAGCGGCAAAACAGCCGTATTGGTTGGAAACAACGAATTGCAGGCCACTTCCCCCCTCTTTCTGCTTCGCCAGATGGGCTACACCAACACAAAATTATTAAAGGGTGGGTTCTCGACCACCAACGAATTAGTAGCCACAGACCTTGCTGCAACAGAGGTTTCGGTGATTGATACGTCGGCAATCCATGTAAAACCAGCCTTGAGCAATCAAACGGTAACCAATTCACCTTCAGTAAAAACAGAATCAATTAAACCGGTCAAAAAAGCAGTTTCGGCAGGTGGGGGTTGTTGAGCAGGAGGAAAATTGTTTTCCATGATGTGGTGAGTAGATAAGCGGCTGGCGGCTGGTTTCTGGCGGCTGGCTGTTGTAAGAATTGAATTGTGCTATAAAACCTGAAATCTTCCAGATTCAGTCTAACTACTAGTTTATTAGGCTATTATCAATTTTGGAAATAATATTTGGATTTCATTCATGCCCAAAAATTGAAACCTTCTTAAAACAATATTGCGGTGCGCTGCACCTTTACCCACCTTTATATCATCCTTTCTACAAATATTTCGCCTCGCTGAGGCTATCGAAAGGTGCAGAGAACCAGAATATTTGTAGAAAAAAGCAAGGATCAGAAAAAAGGTACAGAGGACCAGAGTATTTGTAGGAAAAAACAAGGATCAGAATATAAGGTACAGAGTACCACAATATTTGTAGAAATACGCAGCATCAAAATTTAAGGTGCAGCACACCGAAATCTCATATTTTCATTAACCCCATTGCTTTGATTTTCTTTTCAACCTACATATAGCCCGTTAATTTCTTTTCATCTTATTCCCTTATTGTTTTTCATCAACAGAAAATTGAACCCTCCAAAGAGAATCATGACCATAAAAACTTTTCTTAATTTCCCTCCAGACAAAGATGATTATCCCTATATTTATCCCTATCAAGAAGGACAAACATGAAAAAGATGATTTCCAGAACTACAATTTTTACAATTCCGCTTTATTCGCGCTCGGTATTCGGGCAAAACCACAATCCGCTGAAATTTTACACAATTGATAATAAGAGCATTAACATTATTCCTCTCTGGAAATGGTTAATCGACCAATAATCCCTAATTTTACCAACCATCAAATGTACATGATTCGTAATTCCAAATTTTTAATTCACAATTCCCATGAAGCCCCAAATCATACTCGAACTTGAAAAAGAATTGAATTGTACTTTTAAAAGCGTTCAATTGAATAATATAGATTGGTGGGAATCAGACAAAACTTTTGAATATTCAGTGGATGTGACCGGAAATATTACCGGATTTGCGATTAGAAATATTGGTTTAGTAAAAATTCCTAGAACCATATCGGAAAGTACTGCCCACCTAAATTATTTAACAAGTTTAAATTTAAGTGACAATAAAATCAGTGACATAACACCACTTTCAGGATTACGAACCTTGAAAATATTAAATTTAATAGGTAATAATATAAGCGATATTTCTTCTTTAAAAGAGTTGAATAACATTCAAGATCTTAATTTAAATCATAATCAAATCATTGATATTTCCCCTTTAAGGAATTTGACAAACATTGTAAGTCTTAGTTTAGCAGACAATCAAATCAGCGATATTTCTCCTTTAAGAGATTTACAAACATTCGTGGTCTTAGTTTATGTTCTATTCAAATTAAGGATATTATTCCTTTAAAAGAACTATCAACTTTACAAACACTTTGGCTAGACAATAATCAGATCAGTGATATTTCACCATTAAAAGATTTGAAAAATCTTAATTACCTTAGATTTCCTAAAAATCCAATTAAAATTTTACCTGAATGGATTTGTGATTTTCCTAAAATGAATATTCAATGGAAGGAATTTAGCGATAGTGGTTTTATTTCATTCTATGACAACCCCATAGAAAATGTCCCCATCGAAATCCTAAAGCAAGGCAAAGCCGCAATAAAAGCTTGGTTTGCTGCCAATAAGAAAAAACTCAACGAAATAAAGGTGCTTTTGGTAGGTGATGCGGAAGCTGGGAAAACCTCCATTTGCAAACGTCTAAATGACAACACCTTCGATAAGCACGAAAAACAAACCGACGGGATAAAGATTGAAAAACTGGTATTTGGCGACTTGCCCACCTTTTCGCAGCAAACCCAATTGCATGGTTTGTCGGCTTACTTGTGGGACTTTGGCGGACAGGAGATTATGACGAGCACCCACCGATTTTTTCTGACCAACCGCAGCGTTTATATCCTGGTACTCGAAGCCCGCAACGATAAGTCCACAGAAACACAAATCCGCAAATGGTTGGAGAACATTACCACACAGGGGGGCAATTCGCCGGTAATCATTGCCGTAAACAAAATAGATGTCAATCCGGCATTTGATATTGATAAGTATAACTTGAAAAAGGAATTCCCACAAATAACTGGTTTTGTGCGTATTTCGTGCGAAAAAGACGAAAACCTGCACGAATTGAAACGATTGCTGGAAACCGCCATACCCCATGCCGAACTGTTCAATACCGAGATTGACGAACGGTGGTTGAAGATTAAAGAGGACTTGCAGGAAAAAACCAAAGCCAACTTCAAATTAAACGAAAGCGAATACCTCGAAATTTGCATCCGCCACGAATTGACCAACCATGACGAACAAAACCAATGCGTGCGGTTTTTGCACGATCTGGGCATTATCCTCCATTTCGATAAAATGGACCTGGGTGAATATTACATTCTCGATCCGCTTTGGGTCACCACCGGCGTTTACAGGATTATCACCTCCGAAAAGGCAGCAAATGCTTCTGGAGTAGTGCCTTATGAAGAATTACGGGAAATCGCCAACACCACAAAAGGCGAAACTGAAACCGACGAATACTGCAGAATAACCTATACCAATTTTGAAAGCCGCTACCTGGCAGACATAATGGAGGAGTTCAAGCTCTGCTTTTTTGCCTCGCAGAAAAAACTCATGCTTATACCCGATTTGTTCAAGAAAGAGACCCCAGCCGTGGAAGTCGAAAAAATAATCCACAGCACCGAAAAACTCGAATTCATTTACGATTATCCATTCCTTCACCATTCCGTCATTTCGCGACTGATTGTTGCCATAAACGGCGAGATAACAACGTTTTGGCGTTCGGGCGTAATCACCACAAGCAAATCGCTGAACGCAACCTGTTTGGTGCGTGCCTTCAACGACCAAATCCAAATAACTGTAACCGGCGACAAAAAAGACAAAAGGCAATACCTGTCGCAAATCCGCTACTTTGTCAACCAGATCAACGAAGAATTTAAACTGAAACCAACGTTGTTGATCCCTTTAGTGGAAAATACGTTTGTCGAATATATAGTTTTGGTAGAAATGGAACGTGAAGGAGAAAAGACCTACCGCGATTACAAACTCAAAAAGACCTATCAAATAAGCCGCTTATTGGAAGGGATAGAAAGCAACGAAGAAATTCTGCGGCAAAGTACCTCAATCATAAATAATTACAATACGATCAATGTTACCGGAATGGATAATAAAGTAGTTCAAGCAGCTACTGACAGCAAATTTAATTTTACTGATAATACCATTCCAAGCATTGAAAACAGTTCTGAAATTCATAACCTTGAATTGCTTTATGATAAAAAAAATCTTGAAAATGAACTTACAAAATAAGGGAATAAGGTTGGTCATATGGTGTAATTATCTGTTTACTAAGGTTTAAATGGAAAGGATAAGGTAAATGGGCATAGTTGAAGTAAGATTTTCAAAATTGATTTCAACGGTTTAAAAACCTTATTTTCAATTTCTTAACCTTAGTAACTCAAAATGCGTCACCCACCCCAAAAACCTTATTCCCTTATTGTATATTTACATCAATTTTGGTTTAAAGAATGGAATTAAAAAACGATGAATATAGAACAATTAAACAACCAAATAATTCAGCCAACGGCTGAACAATTCGAAAAGTAAATAATTCGGACAGTGTCCGAACAATTCAAACAAAAAACCATAATTTGAAATAGATCATGAAAAAAAGTTTGATAATATACACCGAAACCCAGTTAATTTCAGGCTATTTTCCAAAAGGTAAAGATTCTGTATTTTATAACGGAACTTTAACAGTTACGGATAATGAGAAGACGCCTGTAACATTGGAATTAAAAATAAAAATGCATCCTTATGTTGTAGAATTTCCTGAAAATAAATCGTTTAAAGCAGATAGTGTTACTGAAGTTTATGGAAAACTGTCAAAATGGTTTTCTTCGTATGGTTTTATTTTCAGGTTTTAAATGCTTATTCGTAATTTTTAATTTTTAATTTTCATGAAGCCCCAACTTATTCTTGAACTAGAACAAGAACTCAATGCTTCTTCTAAAATCATTGAGTTTAATAAAATAGACGATTGGAAAGAGAAAAGAACTTTTGAATATTCAGCTGATGACTCCGGAAATATTAGCGGAATTGCTATTCGAAACGATTTAGAAGAAATTCCAAAAACTTTATCAGGAAATTCTGCTTGTATAAATTATTTAACAAGTTTAAATTTAGCCGGTAACATAATCAGTGATATAAAAACACTGGCAGGGTTCAAAAATCTGAAGTCATTAGATTTATCAAACAATCAAATCATTGATATTTCTCCTTTAAAAGATTTGAAAAACCTTCAAGTCCTTTGGTTACGATATAATCAAATCAGCGATATTTCTCCTTTGGAAGATTTGAAAAATATTCAAGAAATTTATTTGACTGATAATCAAATCAGCGATATTTCTGCTTTAAAAAAATTGACAAAAATTCAGAACCTTGAATTAATGAATAATACAGTATCTGATATTTCAATTTTAGAAAATATGAAACAGTTGAAAAACTTGTATTTATGGGGTAATCAAATTATTAATATCGATGTTCTCAAAAATTTAAAAAATCTAAGTACAGCATATTTAGGAAACAATCCAATAAAAAAAATAGAGTACTGGATTTCTGAATTAAAAATAGAAATAGAATGGAACAATTCAACTAAAGACAATAACGGTTTTATTACTTTTTATGACAATCCAATTGAAAACGTCCCCATTGAAGTCATCAAACAAGGCAAAAAGGCAATAAAAAAGTATTTTAAGGAACTATACAAAGAACAACAACAATACAATTTTGAGGTAAAATTGATGCTAATTGGTGAGGGTGGCACTGGCAAAACATCGGTGATGCGCAAACTGTTGGATAAAGACAATGAATTGCCAAATGAAAAAGATACAACTTTGGGAATTGATATACAAAAATGGAATTTTCCGATCAATGATACCTTATTTAAGCATTTACCGGCATTGAAACAAGAAAATATGCTGGTGAATATCTGGGATTTGGGAGGGCAAAAAATTTATCATGGCACACATCAAATCTTTTTTGGCGAAAATACTTTTTATATCCTGGTGGAGGAAACTCGTGAGCACAAAACCGATTTCTCGTATTGGTTCAACACGATTGAGCAACTCGCCGGCGAAAAGGCAAATTTGCTCGTGGTGATCAACGAAAAATTCGGGCATGTGATCAAATTCGATTCCGATGGTTACAAAACAAAATTCGGTTTTGTGAATCAACCCTTTCAATTGGATTTGAGTAAAAACGACGATAAAATTGTAAGATTGCAGGAAATTGTTAAAAATGCCATTCAATTTCTACCCAACATTGGGATGGCTTTGCCTGCTTCATACATAAGGATTAAGGAAGTACTGTTTAAAACCGGCAAAAATTTCATTGGATTGGATGCATTTCTCGAAATTTGCAACCAACAGGGAATTTCGGAATTTGACAGCGTAAAAGTGCTGAGCAAATATTTACACGAAACCGGTGCCATCACCCACTTTATTGACGATGACGTATTGCAGAACCGGGTATTCCTGAATTCGGAATGGTTGGTAAAAACTCTCTACAAAGTGCTTGATGAGCAAACAATTAAACACAAAAAAGGAAGAATTTCGAAAGAGGAAGTTTGTAAAATCTGGCGTTCCGAAAATCTGGGTTTCGAAATCACCAGTTTGACCCAACTGATGCACAAATTCGGGCTTATGTATAAAGTGAAAGACCAGGACGAATACGTTATTCCGGCACATCTGCCAACTGAAAAACCTTACGCGATGTGGAATCATCAATACAACGGACATCACCTCATCTTCAAATACGAATTTGGCAAATACATGCCCGAAGGTTTGATGTCGCATCTGATTGTTTCGTTGCACAGCTATATCGAAGATGAAAAAAATGTGTGGCATCGCGGTGTAAACCTGATGTACGAAAAAACGTTTGCCGAAATTATTGAAACCTACGGTGAAATTAACACCTTCGAGATTAAAATTTCAGGCTTACAAAAGCGGGAAATGCTGGCTATTATCCGCGAAAATTTCACCAAAATCATAAAGCCTTTTAAAAAACTGTATTACAGGGAGTTAATGCCATGCAATTGTAAGGAATGTAAAGAAAATATAGAACCCTATTTTTACATTTTTGAAAATTTACAAAAACGACTTGAAAAAAATATATTCAAAGTTCAATGCGAAAGAAGTTACAAAGAAATTGATGTTAGAAAGCTCATAGACAGTGTAATAATCGAAGAAGGATTTGTGGACATCAAGCAATTAATTGCCAATAACGAATTGGAAAAAGCTTTGAACGAGGCATTGCAAGCCGCCAAAAAGCAAAAAAATACAGACAAAGAAATCGAAATTGCCTTACTTTCAGCCAGATACTCAAAAAACGAAAATTCACAAAACAAAGGAATTTTAGACGAAAAAGATTATCGTTTGGAACGGAATAGAATAGCAGATGCATTGCTATCGATTGATATAATGAAGTTAAAAAACCGCTCCAAACCGTTAAAACCGCGTCAACCGCGTTACGATTATAAATCTGCTTTACAGGAACAGAGTAAGAAATTGAAAAAGTAAATTAAAAAATATTTTGGGACTTTAAGCATTTGAATATAATGGACTTACAATCAAATAAATCAGAAATCATTCTATACCAGTGCGAAGATGGCAAAACGAAAATAGATGTTCGTTTAACCGAAAACTCGGTTTGGCTTTCGTTGAATGAATTGGCAGAGTTGTTTCAAAGAGACAAATCGGTGATTTCCCGCCATATAAAGAATATTTTTGATGAGGGCGAATTAAGCGAAAATGCAACTGTTGCAAATTTTGCAACAGTTCAAAATGAAGGCAACAGAAGTATTGAAAGATTGTAAACATTTTACAATCTCGATGTCATCATTTCTGTGGGCTACAGGGTGAATTCAAAAGAAGCCACGCAATTCAGAATTTGGGCGACCAATACCTTGAAAGAATTCATCATTTAAGGTTTTGTATTGTATGAATGAATTGCCTCCAGCTTTAGCTGGTGGACCAAAGATTCAAATTCAGAAAGGCTTTAGCCAAAAATTTGTTAATTATCACTAGGTTAATATTTTACAAAATTTCGGTTAAAGCCATTGGAATATTTCCTTTTTTCCCTCAGGCTAAAGCCTGAGGCTATTCATAAACGCAAGTTATTAGCAAACTGGCAACCCCAACAGCATAAATCAGGACGAAAAACAAGATTGTTATCCATCTTTGCTACTCCAGATATCTACGCATGATCTCCATTCCCAGTCCAATAATCTTTAAATGGATAGAACTAGAATAAATTATATTTGGAACAATAAATGAAATGCTTTATTTGACCCTTACCGGATGTTCAAAATCGTTTTGCATCTTGTTGGGTAGCATCCAAACGGAGTCTCCCTTTTTATTGGTAAAGTAGAGCCGCGATTCAGAGATTTTGTCGGCATCCCCGTCTGCCCAGAAAGCGTAGAATTCGTCATTGGCATTTAATGGACGGCGGGCATAGGAGTGGTTATACCGACTATTTTGGGTAACGTTCCTTACTTTTTCCCAGGTCACCCCCTCGTTTTTGCTTTGCCACAATGCCATTTCGCCACCTGTTCCCCATTTTTGTGGTCCAGTTTCGGTCGGCCCGATAATCGTCCAGACTTTGTCTTCCGTAAAAAGCGAACCCATATCATAATTGTGGGTGGATTCACAAACTTTGCTAAAGTTCCATTTACCATCCTTCCAGTGAATTATTGTCCAGACACGAGGAAAACCTTTAGGTCCTGGTTTAAAGTCGGTACTGATCACTGCAAGTATAACAGGATTTCCTTGTGTGTCAAAGTTCAGGTCGTTTATATAAACGAGTTTCCCTTCTGCTTGAAAATCCCTGACCAAGGCTTCATTTTGGGGAGTTGACAACGGTGGAGCCACAATTTTTCCATCGATGGTTTTCCATGTTGTTCCGAAATCTTCTGTCTGAACTACATAGAGGTTGGTCCGTTTATCGACATCTCCGCCAGGATGGAAATTGAAAACTGAGACCAATTTCTTGCCATTGTAATTGCTCACCTGATAGTGGCCACCCATTCCTGCCAGTTTCTGGTCTGGCAACCATGTTTTCCCGTCCAAACTGGTTGACCAGTACAATTCCCTTCCATTTGTGTATTTTGTGAAGAGGTATAAAAACCCTTTGCCGGTTTGCCACCAGGGTTGGGGATAGGTCATCTCCTTCTGTAAAATTTTCTCAAAACTTTCGATCGAATAAGGTGCCGTACTTTTAAAGATAAATCCAGGACGCGCTTTTGCCCTCCCACTTACAAATACCCATATAAATCCTTGATCGTCAATGGATATTGAAGCATTATCGTGCGGATCATCGACACCCATCTTATCGTAAACGATAACAGGCCTGGGAATCACCTTTTTCTGATGGTCGTAATAAGAGATCATGATCAGCAGATGCCGTTCGTCCTTGTTCGTTGTGCCCCCATAAACAAAAAAGGTCTTCTTTACCACTGGGGAATAAATGGCAATCGGAATATGGTTTGCAGTATAGGTCCCCAATCCACCCGAGTATTTGTCCCCATATTCAGAAAACTGACCCAAAGTAAACCAGATGCCTTTGTAGCCATCCGCTTTTGGATTTTGGGCAGAACTTGGAAAAGAAATAGATAGAAATAGGGAAATAAATAGAAATGAGGTAATGGGGGGAAATAAGGAAATAGTTGGAAATAAGGAAATACATGGAAATAGGGCTTTCAAGGGATTGTTCATATCAGTTCTTTTTTAGTGTGATGTCGGCGAAATCCATAAAGAAGTTCCAGTCTTTCAACAAGAGGTTATGCTCACCGCCACGGACATGATAAGCCACGTTGCCCCTGATAATAGGCGTATTCATTGGCGGCATATTTTCAGGCAGAACTGAGGGAACTCCAAGTAAGTTATATGACGGTACTGAGTGATAGAGGGCAAGGTATTGACCCCGCGGATCACCCCAAAGATCCTGATCGGCACTTGCGACATACAATGGTCTTGGGGCAATCAGAGCCATTAACATATGGTTATCGAAAGGCATTGAATCTTCCTTGTTGTTGTATGCCATGAAATTGGTACAGAACCAATGTGGAAAGGCTTTGTTGATCCGTTCAATGGTTTCGCCATAACGTCTGTGGCTTAATGATGATCCACCGCATCCCGCTTCGTTGCAAACGACCATTGCAATCCGTTTGTCGGTAGCACCTGCCCATAAAGCCGTTTTGGCACCACGAGAATGGCCAACGACTGCGATCTTATCAGATGAAATTGCTTTATCGGTCACCAGATAGTCTATGCAGCGGCTTGCGCCCCAGGCCCATGCGGCAATGGTTCCCCAAGATTCTGGGGTACGATCCTTATCCAGTAATCCATGGATCCCATCTTTAAACTGATCGTCCACATCAGGATCGACATCGGCATTGTAAAATGCCGCAACTGCATAACCACGCGCGATCACCTCTTCGGCAGGCCAGAATTCGCTTTTCTTTTCCCGCGTAAAATCGATATTGGCAGGTGGGCGATTACAGATCAGCAAAAAAGTAGGAACAGGTTTATTTGCCCTATTTGGTGTGAAAAGTCCGAGATGGATTGTAATTGATTTCGAATTGGAAGAAATATCAATGTCAATCAATTTCAGCGTTGCAAGTCCGTTCATCGCCTTGGGATCGACCTTAACTACCTTGATCTTTTTTTGATACGGGGTTTCCGGTACACGTCCAAAGACCTGTGAGGTAAACAGTTCCAAAAGCTCAGGTCTCCTGGTTTTCAACCAGTCCTTTTGACCTTTAATTTTTTTGCCATTATTAGAGGTTAAAAGGTCTGGCAATGTATAAACCGGAACCTTCGATTCTTCGTAATTGAAAGTTGTTTGCCCTTTTGACAGCTTGTCTATCGTTTCACGCGATGCCTGCCAACCCTCTTTCTCCTGTGCGCCCACTGGAAAATGGAGTACCAACAGAAAGGAAAGAATTACTAAAACACCATAAGATTGTAAATATTTCATATTTCCAAGTATTTCAAGCTATTTCCAAGTATTTCAAGCTATTTCCAAGTATTCATAATGAAATTTTTTCAGCCGAAATTTGCCTTCCAAAATACATTCCTGCACGTGATTTAAATATCTCTTCTGATTCAGTTGTTAAAAATCTCACGGATGAGCCTTTTGAGCAATTTTGTTCTATCTCAGGATGCCTGATCAGGTAATCTTCAAGACTATTGGCAACAATTGGCCCCTGGTCAATTAAAGTAACATTTTCAGGGAGGTATTTGAGGATCGTAGGCAATAGCAACGGATAGTGGGTGCATCCTAGGATAACAGTATCTATATCAGCGTCCTTAAGAAATAGGTTGTTAATGTTCTTTTGAACAAAGTAATCCGCGGCTGGATTTGATGTTTCGTCATTCTCGACCAAAGGTACCCACATCGGACAGGCTTCCTGGGTTACAATTATTTGGTTTCCCGAAATCTTTGCAATTTCCAATGGGTAAGAATCTGAAATGACCGTTCCTGAAGTTCCCAAAATCCCAACATGCCCGGTTTTAGTAAACCGGGGGATCTTTTCGACACTGGGCCGTATGACGCCCAAAACCCTTCGGGAAGGGTCAAAACCTGGAAGGTCGTTTTGCTGGATCGACCTCAATGCTTTTGCCGAAGCTGTATTACAGGCAAGGATAACCAATTGGCATCCCATCGAAAAAAGTTTCATGACCGCCTGTAGTGTATATTCATAAACTACATCGAAAGACCTTGATCCATAAGGTGTTCTGGCATTATCACCCAGATAGATATAATCGTATTTTGGTAACTTATTGACAATGGATTTCAGGATAGTCAATCCGCCATAACCTGAGTCAAAGATGCCGATAGAATGAGTGTTTTTTTGCACCGGATTTTAATTTTTTGGTGACCGAAACTTACAAAAAATTTGGCAAAAAGAAAAGGGTGCCGTTTCCGACACCCTTTTTCTGAATAGTATTCTGATTATAACTTAATACCTAATTTTGTTTTTACACTTTTCAAAAGGTCAACAGACTGTTCTGAGAAATACAAGACACCATTTACTTCAAAAACATAGAGAAGGCCTTGCTCTTTTGCAACTTCGTTGATTGCTTTACGTGCTTTTTCGATAACAGGTTGAAATTGTTTGGATTCTTCTTTTTGAAGGCCTTCCTGAGCGGTTTGCTGGAAAGTTTGTATCCGTTCCTGAATACTCTGGACTTCGTCCTGTTTAGCTTTTACCAATGCTTCGTTGGCATCTTTTGCCTGCGCCAATGCAACATATTCTTTGCCTTTTTCCTGATATTCCTTTTGCATAGAAGCGAGCTTTGTTTCAAGATCGGTCTGTACTTTTTCAAGGGCTACTTTAGCTGCTTCCCTTTCAGGCATTGATGCAAGTAACGCCTGAAAATCGATGTGGCCAAATTTTAACGTCTGGGCAGAAAGGTTACCGGCGAAAAAAACTGAACAAAACACTATAACTTTAAAAAAATTTCTCATGTTGGTTTTTAATTTAAAATAGTTCGCAAATATATATTATTAATTCTTATATCCAAGCTTTTGGAGAATCTGGTCGCTTAAATCATATTTCGAATTGGTATAAATCATCGAAAGGCTTCCTGCCTTGTCAAAAATAATACCATATGACCCTTGCTCAGCCACCTCTTGAATCACTTTAAAAACATCATCTTGTATTGGTTTAACCAATGCCTGCCGTTTTTGGTACAAATCCCCTTCAGGGCCAAAATACTGGCGTTGAAGTTTCTTGTACTCTTTTTCTTTGGTGATGATCACATCCTCCCGTTTCCTTTTCATATCGTCTGACAAAAGGACGACCTCAGCCTGAAAGTCCTTATAAATCTTATCCAATTCTGCATGAAGTGTTTCGAGTTCCTTTTGATACTGTTGTGAGAACTTGTCCAACTGTTCCTGGGCAGCTTTGTAGGATGGTATATTTCCCAAAATATACTGAGTATCAACATAGGCATACTTCTGGGCAAAACCAAAACCAATTGATCCGGTGATGAGTAAGAGGGCTAAAACTAATTTTTTCATATCCAATCGTGTTAATTTTCAAATATGCTTTCAAATATCAGACCAAAAAAACCAATAAGGAATATCCTTTTGTTAATTAATGTTAGAATTGCTGACCCATGATGAAGTGGAACTGGCTTCCTCCTGTGCCTTTTGTATAACCGTCATCGAAGCCATATCCCCAGTCAAAGCCCATTAAACCAAACATTGGCAGGAATATTCGGACTCCAAGACCTGCTGACCGTTTAATACTGAATGGATTGTAGTCGCTGAAATCGTACCATGAATTACCTGCCTCAAGAAATCCCAAACCATAGATGGTTGCAGACTGGCTTAAAGTAATCGGATATCTCAGCTCCATGGTGATCTTCTCGTAGATGTTACCACCATTAGCTGGTGTCAAAGAGTTGTTTTCGTAGCCCCTTAACCCAACGATATCACTACCGTACATACTATATCCCGACATTCCATCACCACCTAACCTGAATGATTCGAAGGGTGAACGAAGGTTTTTATTGTAGTATCCGAGGAAACCTGTTTCGTATTTTGTACGCAAAACCAATTTTCGGTTCAGATTCAATGGTGTAAACACATCACCTTTGAAAACCCATTTGTGAAATTCGATCATACTATAACGCTCCTCCGGAGTTAAGGTCGTGCTGCTGTAATCCTTATTGGAGAAGATGGACCATGGTGGCGTAAACTGTACCATAAATGAAAAGTTGGAACCACTCTTTGTGTATAATGGATTGTCGGTGGAATTACGCCCGAAAACTGTCTTGAAACTTAAGTTGTTGGACTTTCCGTTTTGAAAGAAAAAGTATTTCCAGTTTTCAAGTACGTATAACTGATAAGAAAGTTCATGGTAAACTGTAAAAAAGTCATCAGGCCATTTTAAACGGTAACCAAGCCCGACAGATGCGCCAATTACCCCCATTTTCTCCGTGATCTCATAATCATAGGGGTTATAATTACCGTAACCAGAGCCATAACCGGAGCCATAGCCAGAACCATAACCACTTCCGTAACTGCTTCCGTAACCACCATAACCGCCATAACCACCATAGTTTCCGGTATAATTGTATGACTGGTCGCCACTAGTTTGCTTGGAATAGTAAACAGAGAAGGTAAAAGAGTTTGGTTTTCTCCCACCTAACCAAGGTTCAGTGAATGAGAAGCTATATGACTGATAATAAGTACCATTTGTTTGGGCACGTAGCGACAATGCCTGTCCGTCACCAGTAGGAAGCGGTTTCCAGGCTTTGCCGTTGGGAATGTTGCGGACCGAAAAATTTGAAAACTTCAATCCCACAGTTCCGACAAACATGCCTGCGCCCCAACCTCCGGAAAGTTCGATCTGGTCGTTTGCACGCTCCTCAAGCTCGTAGTTGATATCTACTGTACCATCTTCCGGATGGGGAACAACATCGGGTTTGATAGTTTCAGGGTTGAAGTGGCCCATTTGCGACAACTCCCTTACTGACCTGATTATATTTTCTTTGCTGAACAATTGTCCCGGTCGCGTATATAGTTCACGGCGGGCAACATGTTCGTTAGTTTTTGTATTTCCTTTAATTCCGATCTCGTTGATGGTAGCCTGAGTTCCCTCTACCATCCTCATTTCAAAGTCAATAGAGTCATTTTCAACGTTAACTTCAACCGGGTTAAGGTTGTAAAACAGATAACCCGTATTGAGATATTCGTTGGAAACAGCATCGTCGTCTTCAGTAAGTCGTTTATCTAAAAGTTTCTGATCGAAGATGTCACCTTTTTTAATACCAAGAACCCTGTTTAACTGAAGATCGGTATAAACGGTATTTCCAACCCAACGAATTCCCCTGAAATAGTATCGTTTTCCCTCATCGACCCAATATTTTAAACGTACGGTATTTTTAACCGTGTCCCTAATAATTGAATCGGCAACTATAATTGCGTCACGATAACCTTTTTCGTTGTATTTTTTAATCAAATTGATTTTGTCTTCTTCAAATTTATCCTCAAGGAATTTTTTAGAAGAAAAGAAATTTTTCAGCTTTTGTGCTTTCGTTTTCTTCATAGCCTTCTCAGCTAATGATGTTTTTATCGATTTGACCCCGACAAATTCAATGTTGCTGATCTTGACTTTCGTCTTTTTATTGACATTGATATCCAAAATAACCTGATTTTCTTTGGCAGTATCATCACGCTGGACAATATCAACAGTGGTATTATAAAAACCTTTGGCTGTGAAAAGACCAAGGATTTGTCGCTCAGCAGTGTTGATAAGGTTATCAGTAACCTGTCCTCCGATGAGCAACATTACTTTTTTCTCAATGTCTTCCTTCTCACTTTTTGAAATTCCCTTATAGTTTTTCTGGGAAAGACGTGGCCGTTCCTGCAAGTAAATGTCGAGCCAGATTTTCTTGTCAACAATTTTGGTGGCAGAGATCCTCACATCCGAGAATAGTCCCTGTTTCCAATACTTCTTAAGAGCTGAAGTGATCTGATCACCTGGAATTGTAATCTGGTCTCCAATTGTGAATCCCGACAAATTCTTGAGCACCTCAGTATCCAGGAAACGGATACCACTGACCTCCAACCCTGCCAGGGTATATGGTTTGGCACTCTCATAATTGATAGAAAAATTAGTACTATCGGCAACTACCTGGGAATAAAGGTTTAAACTTCCTACTAATGCCAGGAAAAAAATTATCAGTTTTTTGTACATTTTTAGCTTCTGATTTGTTCACTTGTTTTTCCAAATCTTCTCTCTCTACACTGGAAATCGGCTATGGCTTCAAACAGGTTCTCCTTGCGAAAATCCGGCCATAAAACAGGGGTAAAATAAAACTCGCTGTATGCTATTTGCCAGAGAAGAAAATTACTAATCCGGTATTCTCCACTTGTTCTGATTAATAACTCCGGATCGGGAATCCCCGCAGTTGTAAGGTGATTTGAAAATAGACATTCTGTTATTTGATTTTCTGTTATTTCTGTATTTTTTGATTTCTGCACAATCTGCTTAACTGCTTCGACAATTTCCCATCTTCCTGAGTAACTTAAAGCTAGTATAAGGTTTAAGCCTGTATTCATCGAAGTTCTTTGTACAGCGTCGGCAAGTTGTAACTGAACATCATTTGGTAGCGATAAAAGATTGCCGATAGCGATCATCCTGACGTTTTTTTCGTTAAGATTATCGGTTTCCTGTACGATCGCATTAACCAATAAAGCCATTAATGCATCAACTTCCTCCTTGGGACGGTCCCAATTCTCCGTAGAAAAAGCATAAAGTGTAAGATAACCGATTCCCAGTTCACCTGCTCCTTCCACTACCGACCGAACAGCTTCAACACCCTGCTGATGCCCGAAAATTCTGTTGCTTCCATGCAATGCTGCCCATCGCCCATTACCGTCCATGATAACCGCAACATGTCGGGGAATAATATTTTTCTTCAGTTCATCAATGACCATTTCTTATTTTTTGATCTTATCATAAATTGCACAATTCCCCTTACTACTCCATAGTTGATAACATATTGAAAGTGCCAGCGTCGCATAATAGTCATTGTTGTTCAATTGAAAATTTGAAACCTTCGCAGGATATTCAAAAAGAGGACTAATGGTTGCCGCGTCAAACTGAAACCTTTTTGGATCATCGAGATTGTCAATATTATCTGTAAAGGTTTTACGGACAATCAATTCAATAATTCCACCCAATCTTTTTGTGATGTTGAATTTAACACCAACACCGACAGGAATAGTAAGCGACAGAGCATCGGAGTTATTTGTTTTATCAAGATTATCATTCAGATAAGGCTGATACACTCCACTTCCCGGAAAAGTTTCAAATGGCATAAGTATAAATGTACCAACCCTTGATGCCCTTGAGTAAAATGCACCCAATCCAACTGAAACAAACGGCGTAAACATTTCTTTTGATGTGCTTCCTAACTTATAATTGCGAAAATTGAATTCAAACAACGCTTCCACACTTTGAAAAGAACGGTTAAAATTATAAAACTGAGTTAAATCCAAAGGGTACTCTTCGGGATTGATTCGTTCACCTGATTGAGCCAAATTGGAATTGCTGAACAGCCCTTCCGCCTTCAGGTTACCCGTGAACAATTGACCCCTTACAGCCAAACGTTTGTTGAAATTCCAACGTCCTAAAACCCCAACAACCGGGGTAATGGACTTTGAGAAGTTAACGTTTTCAATGTCACCCCAATAAGTTGCAGCGGCAACTTGTATCCCAATATCTGCTGTTTGCTGTGAATAAGCATAAAAGCCTGATAGGATCAATATTATGATGAAAGCCAACTTTCTCATTTGAGGCAATATTCAATTTTTTTACTCAAAGCCGCGATTTGTTGAATGCCTTGTTTTTACTAAAGGCTACAAAAGTAATAGATTAACCCTAATTTCCGTTTTTTACAACAAAATTTAACTGATAAAAATTGGAAAAAGCAATTGACCTTAAAAAATGCTCAATTCCGTTTGTCGATCCCCCACATCAATTTATTCCTAAGGGTGCCATAAAACGATTGATTATCAAATTGAACCACATTAATTGAAAAACCAGCCTTGCTCAATCGCATCTCTATTTCGGGACTAAAAGCACATGAACGGGAATCGAGGGTAGCCATAAAACGTTCACCCCTTCCCTCAACCCGAACTTTAATCTCCTCACTGTCGGGTATTATGACAGGACGGATGGCCAAATTATGGGGAGCTATCGGGGCAATAACAAAATTCGCAGCATTAGGAGTTATAATCGGCCCGCCAACACTTAATGCGTATGCGGTTGATCCTGTTGGGGTTGCGATAATTAAACCATCCGACCAATAAGAATTCAGGTAATCATTCCCAACTATGACATGTATTGTTATCATTTGGGCAGTGTCCTGCTTATGAACCGTAAATTCATTTAAAGCATATGGAAAATCTGAAAATAGCCCTAAATCGTTTTCCAGTCTGATCAAAGAACGCGGTTGCAAAAGGTATTTTTCATTGAAAAGGTTTTCCAAGGCACTCTCAAGTTCGGTCTGGGCAATATCTGCCAGAAATCCCAGCCTTCCGCTGTTGATCCCAACCATTGGAATCCCGGAATCCCTTACCAATGAAATAGCCTCAAGAAATGTCCCGTCTCCGCCGATACTGAAGAAATAATCTACATTTCTAAGCTCATGATGAATAGAAAAGTCCGAAATATCTTTAGGATCGTATCCGATTTCAGTCCGCATATATTCCAGGAATGGCCGATACACGATAACCTCTACATGGTGTAGATGCAAAATCCCGAACAAACGTCTCAAACTATCGTAAAAAACAGGATTAATACTTCGGCCAAAAACCACTATTCTCATAAGAAGATGATATTTAGATGTTTAAATACTTCATAAATTGATCGTACCGATCGTCAAAAAGGCTTTTAATTTGTGACTGGTCCATAAAAGTATCTTTGATCAAATAATTGTACCGGACAAAAGTCTGAATAATTCCTGAAAGGTCGACAACATTAACCTTTATTGTAACATCAAGTTCTTTTGATGTAGGAGATGGTTTATGGATGTACAGGCTCAGTATCCTTGCATCGTTGCCTTCAATAATCTGGGAAATTTGTGAAAGGGAGTAATTAAGTTCTGTCAATTCAAGCACAATGATGCCACCAGGTTCTGTGGAAGAGAACAATTCGGTAATCTTGATCGCAAGGTCAGTCCTTGTAATGGAGCCAATATAGGAATGATCGGCCTCTAAAACTGGAACGATTGAGACACCACACCCCAAAGCTACACCAACAACTTCAAAAATATGCTGGTTGACATGGACATGAGGTTGCAAAAGGATTGGCTTGATATACTTTTCGATCTTTTCGTCAAAGTTCTCGGCATCATAGATATCTTTGTCGGATACTACTCCCAAATACTCATTATCAATAACCACAGGAAGATGCGAAACACGAAAAATTTCCATCAGCATCAAAACTTTTGAGCCAATCTCATCCAGAGTAACAGTTGGGATGGATTCTGTAATCAAATTTTCAGCTATCACGATTATTGCTTTATTTTGTTATCAAATTCAATTCAAAATTGTAAATTGCAGTCCAAATCATTCTTTAAAATTATGACGCGATTAAGTGTAAATATAAACAAAATTGCAACATTGCGTAATACCCGCGAGGGAAATACGCCAAATGTTAAACTTGCAGCCATAAACTGTGAGGAATTTGGTGCAGATGGGATTACTGTTCATCCTCGCCCTGATGAACGCCACATCCGGTATTCAGACGTAAGAGACTTAAAACCAATTATAACCACGGAATTTAATATCGAAGGTTATCCTTTACCTTCTTTTCTTGAACTTGTGCTTCAGGTTAAGCCCGATCAGGTTACATTGGTCCCCGATGCTCATGATGCCATCACCTCGAACGCCGGATGGGATACTTTAAAGCACAAAGAGTTCCTTATCGATGTTATTAAAGAGCTAAAACGGGCAGGAATCCGCACCTCGATCTTTATCGGTGCAGACGAAGAAATGGCAGAAGGTGCCGCTATAGTGGGAGCTGACCGTGTTGAACTTTATACAGAACCTTATGCAACTGCATTTCCATATAATCCGGATATTGCAATTGAGCCGTTTGTAAAAGTTGCAAAAATCGTTACCGATTTAGGTCTTGAGCTCAATGCCGGGCATGACCTCAACCTGCAAAACCTTAAGTTTTTTAAACAGTCAATCCCAAACCTTCGCGAAGTTTCAATCGGACATGCACTAATCTCAGATGCTTTGTACCTTGGGCTTGAACTCACGATACTTAAATATAAGGAGTGCCTGAGGTAGGGTGGGGCATGGGGCATGGAGCATGGGGCGTGGAGATGAAAAGGAGACGGGAGAACGGAAAACGGAGAAGGGAAACTGGAGAAGGGAAAAACGGATTCAAAATTTGTAGGATGAAGAAGAGTATTATTTTTGTTTTATTGATGATGAAGGCTTTTATTCAATTGAACTAATGTCGGTCAAGCTTAACTTTAGAAAAACGGGAAGCGGTCCTGCATTCGTGATCCTGCATGGATTGTATGGGGCTTCAGATAATTGGATTTCTATTGCCAAAAAACTGGAGGATCGTTTTACAGTGTATATTCCTGATCTTCGAAACCATGGTCATTCTCCTCATGCGTCCACCCATACTTTTCAGGATATGACGGACGATCTGTACCGCTTTTTCAACGACCATTCTATTTCAAATGCGACAATCCTTGGCCATAGCATGGGTGGCAAATTGGCCATGATGTTTTCTGCTGAATACCCTGAGCTTGTGAATGGTTTGATAGTTGCTGATATTACTCCAAAAAGCTATCGCTCAGATAATCAATGTTTTAAATCTGTATTACAGCATGAATTGATTCTTGAACTAATGGAAGAACTAAACCTGGTTGCGATCAGTTCACGCAAAGAGATTGACCAGTTTCTGTCCGGGAAGCTTCACGACCCTTCATTACGACAATTCCTGATCAAGAACATCCACAGGAACAAAGAGGGTTATTTTGAGTGGAAAATCAATGTCCCGGTCCTGAAACAGGCACTTCGATCCATCACAACCGAAGTAAATAGTGAGTGGTTTTCCGATCTCCAACCAATTCTTAATTACCCTGTTACGTTTATTCGTGGATTGAACTCCGATTACATTTCGGATAATGATATTTCAGCAATAAAAATTATCTACCCGGATGCCAGGATCATCGATATTCCGGATGCCGGGCATTGGTTACATGCAGAACAACCCGAAAAATTTATCGAAGCATTACTATCTTCCATATAGTTCAGTTAACTCCTTCAACCATTCGGATTTTTCCAGGAGGAGATCGGCAGAGGATAATTTCCATTTCCAATTTCCAACAATTGTACCGGGTGTATTTATCCTTGCAGAAGATCCTAAACCAAGTATATCCTGAAGTGGAAAGATGGCCATATTCGCTACTGAACCCATAATCGCCCTGATCATTTTTGGGGAATCGGGTTTTGAAGTTCCAAAGTATTTTCGGATATGATCACGTTCCTCCCCTTTTACCGTTTTCAGAAAATTGGTTGTAGTATCATTGTCATGAGTTCCGGTATAAGCAACAAAATCGTGTTTGTAATTATGCGGAAGGTGTTCATTTTCGGCATCCGATGCAAAAGCAAATTGGAGTACCTTCATTCCCGGAAGGTTATATTTTTTGCGCAAATGGTGAACCTCCTCGGTAATAGTCCCTAAATCTTCGGCTATAATGGGCAAATGTCCGATCTGACTTTGTAAAAGTCCAAGTATTGCATCCCCATGTGCTTGCATCCATTCGCCATTAATCGCGGTTTTTTCACTATACGGCACAGCCCAGAACGATTCCAACCCCCTGAAATGATCAATCCGGGCAAGGTCGTACATTCTAAGGTTAAAGTGCAACCGGGCAATCCACCAATCGTAATTTCTGAGTTTCAATTGTTCCCAATCATACAAAGGATTTCCCCAAAGCTGTCCGGTAGCGCTAAAATAATCGGGAGGTACGCCCCCAACTTTTATTGGTTTTCGCTTTTTGTCGAGCATGAAAAGTTCCTGGTTTGTCCATACGTCAACACTATCGTAGGAAACATAGAGTGGAATATCACCAAATATTTTGATTCCACGATCGTTGGCGTATTTTTTTACTGAATAATACTGACTAAAAAAAACAAATTGCAAAAAATACTGGTATTCAATATCATCCTGATGTGCACGTGTATAACGATGAAGTGCTTCTTCTGTCCGTTTGATTAGAGCATCTTCCCAATGGCTCCAATCTTTGCCTTTAAGGTTTTTCCGACAGGCATAAAAAAGCGACCATGATTCGAGCCACCATGCATTCTCAGTCCAGAATCGGCGATAATCATCCCAGCCAAATCCGCCGATTTCGCGAAACCGGAGAAATGCTTTATGAAGATGGGGTTGACGGAATTTTCTAACAGAAATAAAATCGATACTTTCCAGAGGAAATTTGGGTTTCGTTGGCAGGTCATCATCGGACAACAAACCTATTTTTACTAGTTCATCCAGGTCGATCAGATCCGAGTTTCCTGCAAAAGCCGAATAACACTGATAAGGTGAATAACTGAAATCTGTTGGGCCAAGTGGGAGAATCTGCCAAACCTTTTGTCCAGTTTCTGAAAGCCAGTCGATGAATTTTTTTGCTTCTTCTCCGAGTGAACCGATCCCAAATTTTCCAGGAAGGGAAGTGGGGTGAAGGAGTATACCGGAATTACGAATAGTCATATAAGTGAATAAATATTAATTTATGAAACAAACAATTTGATTTACAAATTTACCAATACAATAGATTGCAGATTAAACTGTTGGCAGGAAGGGGAATTTGCATCTTACGCAATAAGCATATTTTGAAGAGTCTTTAGCTGCGGAATTAAATAATTGTCTGCTTTTTCGACATAATTCCACGATATCTGAAGCTGAAATTTTTAATGCAGTGGCAGCGCTTTTTACATTGTCAGCATTGGTTTCGTCGATATACAAAAAAGCTAAAACAGCTTTTATAGCATGCAGATATTCCAAACGTGATTCATTCAATCTTTCTAATCCATAAACTTCAATCGAAGTTGAACCTTTTGGACTGTTATTGACAGGAACCGGAACCTCTTCAATGAAAGCAATAAATAAACTTGGATCCTCTACTATTGGATTAATAAGTAATCGATCCTCGTTTGAAAGTTGATTCGGATGGTTAGGGCAACTTACTCTTGTTGCTTCATTTCCTAATGGGAAATCATTACGTTTATATTTTTGGTTGCACTTTTGACATGAAAAAAGCAAATTGTTCCAATCATAGGCTAGCCAATAATAACCAGGATAAGTTAATACATTAGAGCCTAGTTTCTTATATGCAGATTTAGGCCGAAAATGTTCCACATCACCATAACTATTGTCAGAAAATTTTGATTCACAAAAACAACATTTACCATGCTGATCCAAAATCAACTGATCCTTTACAGTCTTATGTCCGTAGATCTTATTGTCAAAGGGCATTTTAAGAATACTTTTAGAATGTATTCCAGGTCTGCTCGAATATTTATTAGGATTTGAATTATAACAAATTGTCAGATTTGCAGTTTCTGTTGCTCCGGCAGAAGATAATACATGAGGAATTAAGGATGTTTTGTTTATCCTAATCATGATAAATTTTCTTTTTTGAATCCTCCATTTTATTCGCAAAATCTCTCAAGATATCCATTGCATCAATCTCTGCTTTGGTCTCTCCGATTGGCATCTGATAGATATCTTGATTTAATCTATTCAACTCATCATTCTCCAAATCAGTTAATTCACCTTTATGAATCAATAATTTTCTTCGACGTATAATTTTTGCATCAATTTCTTTTGACCTTGATCCTTTAAGACCAAAAAGATCGCTGGTTAATATTTGATCTATACGCCAGCTTTTGATGACCTCCGGTGTGTTTTCGACTGTTACCTGATCGCCCTCACGTCGGAGTAATATTAAATTTGAATCCAACGCGGCTTGTGCAATAAGAGGACTGTGAGCTGTTGCGATAAATTGAGTTTTTGGAAATAAAGTAGTTAGATTCTCAATAATTTCCCTTTGCCAGGCAGGGTGCATATGTAAATCAATTTCATCGAGAATCAGTATTGCTGGTTGCTCAAATGGATTTGTACTTTTATCATTGTAATAGATCATTTTCGTGGCAAAATCTATTAACCATGCAATAGTCGTTTTATATCCAAGACTTAAATCGGTTAATTTTACCCATCCAAAATCGGTATTAACCCTTACCTCTCTTTGCAATTTCCCGACTTTAAAAACATCGATATCTTTAATTCCTGAAGGCAAGACCTTAAGCAAAAGGTCTTTTATCCTGTTTTTTTCCGTATTTGCCCCTCTGCTTTTTGCCGTTTCGTAATCGATCCTCAAGAAATATTCTGATGAATTTTGAAGCAAAGCATCATCTTTGAACAAGGTTTCACTCGTGTTATTAAAACTTTCATCCGACAATGACTTTTCAGCCATTTTACGATTTGCACCATATGCAAAGCAATAAACAGGTGAAAGAACTTTTGTATCAAACATCGATGGCTTGAGATATGAATTTTCAGAACCAGTTAATTTGTGATTAACAATATGTTTCAAAGTTAGTTCTGTTTCATATTCACTATCAAAGGATTGTACACATTCGGCTACACAAAGATTAATAATGGAATCATTTTCTCCATCCTTATGTTTTAAATCCCAGACATTTCTCCATTCATTGTTTATACTTAGGTTATATTCTGTATCCGAATTACTGCGTTTGATTAGAAAACTTTGGGGAGATGGCAATAAAGAAACGACACTTCGTAAGATAGAAGTTTTGCCAGTCCCATTATCTCCAAGTATAACAGTCCATTGGGATATTTTACCATTGTTCCCTGTAAAATCGATATGTTGTTTTCGCCCAAAACAACGTACATTCTCAATTTCTAAACTCTTTAAGTAAAGCATAAACTATAATTTGAATTTCAGGCATAACTATTTGAACTATTATAATTTAAACATTTTCAATAGCTACTTTAGCCATTTATCAAGCCACTGATAAAATACGCGTTGCCAGAGTATGCCGTTTTGTGCCTGCAATACCCAATGACTTTCGTCCGGAAAGAATAAAAATTCAGCGGGAATACCTTTGAGAACTGCTGAATTGTAGGCACCCATACCCTGAGTATAAGGGATGCGCAAATCCTTTTCACCATGGATTACCAAAATCGGGGTATCCCAGTTCTGGACAAATTTATGAGGGGAGAAATTCTGATAAGTATTTTGAGCGACCTTGTTATTCAGGTCCCAGTAGGCACCACCATTGTCCCAATTGACAAACCACATCTCTTCTGTAGTGGAATACATTGCTTCAAGGTTGAAGATACCGCAGTGGGAGATAAATGCCTTGAACCGTTTTTGATGGTGCCCTGCCAGGAAGTAAACTGAATACCCCCCATAACTTGCACCAACACAACCTAAACGATTTTTATCGATATAGGGCTCTTTGGCCAATGTGTCGATCGCTGTAAGATAATCTTTCATATTCTGGCCGCCATAATCGCCTGAAATCTGTTCGTTCCATGCCTGTCCAAAACCAGGGAGGCCACGGCGATTGGGTGCCACAATAATGTAATCATTGGCTGCCATCATCTGGAAGTTCCAGCGGAAAGACCAAAACTGACTGACCGTACTTTGTGGGCCTCCTTCGCAATAAAGCAACGCCGGGTATTTTTTTGCAGGATCGAAATGAGGTGGGTAGATCACCCAAACCAACATTTTTTTCTTATCGGTGGTTGTAATCCAACGGCTTTCCACGTTACCGAAGGTCAACTGGTCCATAATTCCCTTCGTCACAGTCGTTATCGGTTCATCTTTTCCGGTTGCCGGATCAACTCTGTAAATTTCGGCAGGTTGAGACATCGAAACCTTATTTGCAACTAATTGATTACCTGCAATAAATACATTCTGATAATTGTGTACACCACTTGTAACCCTTGCAAATTTCCCATCAGCAAGATCGAGTCTGAAGATTTCGTCGGTTGCGTGAATATCTGAAATAAAATAGACCGATTTGCTGTCGGCACTCCAGGTAAGCCCGGATACATTCTGGTCAAAGTTTGCAGAGTAATCCTTTTTTTCGCCTGTTTTTAAATCGGCAATGAAAAGTCTGTTTTTATCGGCTTCATATCCATCGCGGGCCATACTCTCCCAGGCAATCTTTTGTCCGTCGGGAGAAAAAACAGGGTTGGTATCATAACCCATCATCCCTTGGGTAAAATTGGTGGTAGTACTTGTCTCAAGATTATAAAGATAAATATCTGAATTTGTGGAAAGTGCATACTCTTTCCCGACTTTTTTCTTGCAGGTATAGGCCACAGTCTTACCATCGGGACTCCAATTGATTTGCTCGATACCACCCATTGGTTTTAAAGGAGAATCATAACGTTCACCTTCCATGACATCTATATCATTTGAAAGCACTGATTCACTGTATTTTGCAATAAATACATGCTGATAGGTATAATCATGCCAACTGTCCCAATGGCGGTACATCAAGTCGGTTTCGAGACGCGCATTTGCTTTTGGCAGATCGGGAAAAAGATCGTGAATGTCTTTGTCAAGTTTGACAGATTTAATATAGACGATGTTTTTAAGATCAGGCGAATAGCTAAAACCAGATATACCATCAGTTACATTGGATACCTGTGCATTTTCAGTCCCGTCGGGGTTCATCTCCCACAACTGTGCACTACCAGATTTTGATGAAATGTAGCCTATCTTTTTCCCATCGGGACGCCATTGCTCTTCAGCCTCCTTTTCGGGTGTATCTGTCAGTTTTTTAGCCTCGCCACCAGCAACAGGAATGACATAAATATCGCGGTATGACTTATTTTCAGCAATGTTAAAGTAGGTAACACCATAGATCACCAATTTCCCATCCGGGGAAACCTGAGTTCCGCCAATTCGTCCAAACGACCATAGCACTTCGGGGGTCATAATATCTGAAGCCAGTTTTGGTGTTTCGGGGGTGAAATTGGCTTTCACAGGAACAGCTTTTTCATTTTTCATACATGCTGAAAAAAGGGTAACGATCAAAAATAAAACATACAGCTTTTTCATGGTCTGAATTTTAATAGGCTACAAAAATAAACGGTTTTGGGGATACTACAATAAAATATTCCTCAACGAAATTCTGCGCGAACTGCGGGTGACTTCCGGGAAATTTCCCGCTGATAACGCAGATCAACACTGAAGAACAATATTATTAGTCCAGCTAAAATTTTATTGCTCAAAAAATAGGTTGGCCAATCGCTTTTGAGATGGGTTACCATTTTTTGAATAATCAGACATCTTGTATAAATACCCAATGTACATTGCGTGCGCAGCTTGTTCATAAAATTGATTTATTCCAGCTATACGTTCCGGTGTGAGAGGACGGAAATATCCGGGTGCAGCATCGGCCATTTCACGTAATTGGCAAGCTTCAAAGGTTTTAATTGCAGTTTCAAGAAGTTTTTTTTCTTCTGTTGCGCCTGGAAACCGGGAGAGTTTGCTGTTAAATGCAGTAAGGATATTTAATTGTGCAAATAATTCTTCAGGAAGTATATTTATATATAAAGCCCTGTTGGGAACCTTTGTAAGAATGGAGGGTAATAAAGGATACTCCAGGTTATTTGGTTCGACCGGCCATCCACCTTCGGTAGTAATGACAACTTTTGAAACAGCAGGAAGCATGTTAAAATTCAATTCGAATTCTCTTAATGATTCAAAAGACAAGGCTTTACCATTCAGGATCACTGATTTTATATGAGGTCCACCATTCAAGCAACTAAGAAAGATCTTCTTTTCCCCAAACAAAATGGGCTCTTTCTGAGTGTACTTCGTAATTGATCCAGGGATGCGTGGCCTAAGGATCAGACGGTCAGACCGGTAATCACAATCAAATAGGCCACGTATCGTTGCAGCCGGAATTGCAAAATTGTCGATCATCACAGCCACCCCGCCGATCTTGTGTTCACCTTTATCGGACCATGGGTTTTCAGTGTTGCTGCCCCATTGCGACCATGGTGCATCCATCCTGAAGTCTTTGGCCCATTTCATGGCCCGGGTTGCAGAACGGCGGATGTCCTCAAATTTCCCAAGCCTGTAATACATCAGAATAGCCCTTCCTTCCACGGTGCCCCATACACCACCATTTACCCAATCGCCATATTTCCAGAAACCCTTAATGCCTGGTCCTGTAGAACTTCCCCAATTTCCGTAAGTATCATCCAGTCCAGGAGCATTGGTGAGCAGGAAATCAAAGGGTCTGATGGCGGGATAGGCAGCGATCTGATTATAGATTCTGATTGCGATCGAATCATCAACAACACGCAGTGCAACTGCATCGGCATTGGCTACCCCTTCGAGATACCCATATTGTTTCTGTCCTAAAACACCGTGCTTTGTCCCATCGGGTTCAACAGATTTGACAAAGTATCCATCCTGTGTCAATAATAGTGACAATGATTCCCTTGTAATCTTCTGTCGTTGTTGGTATTCTGCCAGTTTATTCTTGTCACCGGTAAGCTGATAAATTTCGACCATCCTGTCGAGGGCAGCGAGATAGGTTATGGACAAACCAGCGAGGTACCCTTTGCCAAATGTGCCATCCGGCTGTTTAACCCCACCATAACTTGGAGCCAGGAGGTTACAGGCAGGGCCCACAAGGAACAGGTTATTTTTGGGATCACGTGCTTTTTCAATAAAATTGCAGGCCCGCTCCATTTTAGGCAGATATCGGGCTATCGCTTTAAGATTATGGCCAGCGAGCAAAATTTCTGATTGCATTACGATCCCTGCTGCAGTGGCTTCATAAAACCAGTCATGTGTTTTTACATTTCCATCACCTTGTTTGTATATAATTTTTTTTGGAGCAGCAGCATCGCCTAAACTTCCGTCTGGAGCAATTAGTTCAGAAAGTTGATTTGGTTTTCCGTCACCCCAAAGCCCTTTTCTTATGCCATCACCCTGGTTGTCCCAGAAAAGGTCCCACGAATTTTGAAGTATCGTTTTCCAGGGTTCCTGAAGAAATGGGGTAGCGGCATAGGAGAATCCGTAACTGTTTTGAATCCACCAGGCATCCCAGGCAGCCCCTTCGGAAAAGGTGTTCCAATCGGGTTTATACACCATTGTCAGATTGGGAACAACAGGATTGGGATTAAAAAATGCGAACGATTCATCGATTAATCGCAGAAAGTCAATATCACCTGTTCCCGAACAGTAGATTCCCTCGTATTGGTTTGGTTTCGCGGAATCCTGCCCAAAAACGGCTACATTCAATAAAAGGAAAAGAACGACAGACAGCTTTTTCATTGCTTTTAATTTTAAGTCGTAACAATAAACACAATGCTTTAAAGATATCACCAATATGTTGTAAACAACGATAATACGTATTTACTCATAGATAGTTCCAAAAAGAAACAGATATTCACGGCAAAACCCCATATACAGAACACCTTTTCAAATCTTTTCCAACTGACTTAAATAGTCCAAGAACATGTTGTAATCTGGTTCTAAAGTTATACTTTTTTTTGTCCCTTTCATGAATTCCAGCAACTTTTCAGGCATTGGAACATTTCCTTTTCCTACGATCCCCTCAACAGTTTCGGTGAATTTGGCAGGGTGGGCAGTTTCGAGGAAAATACCTGTTTCATCATCTTTTAAAAGTTCATTAAGTGCCCGATATCCCACCGCTCCATGGGGATCAAGAAGATAACCTGTTGTATTATAGACAGATAAAAGAGTTTCCCTGATTTGATCGTCATTATATGTGGTTCCGACCATTACTTTTGATATCGCTTCATGGCTGTTATGATATAAATCGAGGATACGTGCAAAATTACTTGGGTCACCAACATCCATCGCATTTGCAATGGTAGAAACCGATGGGCGAGGGTCGAAAATTCCGGTTTTCAGGTAGTTATAAACTATATCATTTCGATTATTGGCTGCAATAAACTGATATACAGGAAGTTCCATCTTTTTTGCAAAGAGACCGGCAGTAAGGTTCCCAAAATTCCCGCTCGGAACAGAAAACACAATTTTCCTGTTTTTGTCTTTTAGCTTCGCAAAGGCATTGAAATAATAAAAAGCTTGTGGAAGAAACCGCGCCACATTGATCGAATTGGCCGAAGTTATTGTAATTTTTTCCTTTAAGGAATTATCCATAAAGGCTGATTTCACCAATGCCTGACAATCGTCGAACGTACCGTTAACCTCAAGTGCAGTAATATTCCGGCCTAAAGTTGTAAACTGTTTTTCCTGAATTTCGCTTACCTTCCCCTTAGGGTACAAAACGTGAACATGAATTCCCTCTACTCCCAAAAACCCGTTGGCTACAGCACTGCCTGTGTCGCCTGAAGTTGCCACAAGAACATTAACCATCTTTTTTTCCTGACCAAGATAATAGGAAAGGAGTCGTGCCATGAAACGTGCGCCCACATCTTTAAAGGCAGCGGTTGGTCCATGAAAAAGTTCAAGCGAGTAAATATTATCGTTCACCTGAACCAATGGTGTGTCGAAACTAAGCGTATCAAAAACGATCTGCTTCAATTTGGATTCAGGAATATCTTCACCAAAGAATTTCTTTGCCACCTCGAAGGAGATCTCCTGAAATGTCATTGTCCCAATCTCTTCAAAAAAAGAAAAGGGCATCGGTTCGATCCTTTCAGGCATAAATAAACCACGGTCAGATGCAAGTCCCTGAACTACTGCATCTTCCAGGTCAACTTCAAGTGCTATATGGTTGGTACTGTAATATTTCATATGTTTATAATTTGTTTTTTAATGGCCACATAGCCTGCCCCGATCCATCGGGGGAACTCGCAATGAGATAATCATGCTTCTGTGTGCGATTAGCTCCCATGTCTCGTTTCATTCTATACTAATCTAACTATTTAATAATTAATGCATTAATCTCTCCATTTCTCCGTTCTTCATTCCTTCATTTTTTCATTCTCCCATTCTCCCTTTTCACCCTTTCAAAAGTTCTTCCATCAATTGCTCGCTCCTCAAAATTCCATAATTTCCTTTAGTTGCGGATATTTCATCATAGCACTGAACATCATCAGATTGAATTCCAGGATAATAAATCAGGAAAGGGACAGCATCGCGGGTGTGAGTTTTCAATTTCCAGGGAGTCGGATGATCTGGAAGAATTGCAATTGCAACCGGTTCGTCCATCTTGGCAGTTTCTTCTACAAGGAATTTCACGATACGGTTATCAAGATATTCGATCGTCTTTAACTTTAGGTCGTAATCCCCTTCGTGACCTGCCTCATCACTTGCCTCAATATGGAGATATACAAAATCGCGTGTTTTCAAAGCTTCGAGTGCGGCTTTTGCTTTACCTTCGTAGTTGGTATCGTACAAACCTGTTGCACCCTCAACCTTAATCACATCAAGACCGGCATAGACTCCAATTCCCTGGATCAGATCGACAGCCGAGATAACCGCTCCGCTTTGAATTCCGAAAAGTTCCTTTAAGGTTTTCATTGCGGGTTTATAGCCAGGTGACCATGGCCAGATTGAATTGGCCATATCCTTTCCTTCCGATCGGCGTTTAATGTTGATCGGATGATCGGTGAGGAGTTGCCCCGATTTCTGAATCAATCCAAGCAACAAATCAACAGTCTCTTTGCCATTCCCGTTTGTTGCAGTCGGAAGTACGTCGATCACCGGAGTGCCGGGAACATCGTGGGGAGGAATACACTTCAATGATTTACTTCCCCCTTTTATAACTAAAAGGTGGCGGTACGAAACGCCAGGATAAAATTTGACTTTATCATCACCTAATTTTTCGTTGAGAAAATCAATAAGCACAATTGCCTCTTGAGTCGAAATATGTCCTGATGAATGGTTCTTGATTTTTTCATCAGCAATGCATATCAAATTGCACCGCATAGCCAGGTCGCCGGTCTCAAGCTGAACCCCCATACTTGCGGCTTCGATAACGCCACGACCTTCGAAAATGGCTTCAACATCATAACCTAAAACAGCCAGGTTTGCAACCTCACTTCCAGGATGGAGATTTTCGGGAATTGTTTTCAAAAGGCCATTGCGACCTAGCTTCGCCAAATTGTCAATATTTGTTTTATGGGCTGCCATCAATGGTGTCAATCCGCCATGTTCAATTTCTGGCTGATCAGACATCCCATCTCCAAGAATTATCAGATACTTCATTTAGCTCCTATTTGCTTTTTTGTAAAGTGTTCATTTATAAATAGCGACTGGCGGCTGGCAACTAGCGGCTGGCAACTAGCGACTGGCAACTGGCGGCTGGCAACTGGCGGCTGGCGACTACACATGGTGATAAATTGTTTAGTTTCCACATATTGTTTTTGCTTTGTGCCACAGGGAAAATGCCATCTTTGAACCGCATTCTTCTCAGTTCTCCAGACTCCCATTCTCCAGTTTTCTTTCTCCATGCCCCACGCTCCATGCCCGACGCTCCATGCTCAGATATTCGAAACTTTGATCAGGTCGGCGAAAACACCCGCAGCAGTAACTGCTGCACCCGCACCATATCCTTTGATTAGCATAGGATATTCATTGTACCGCTCGCTTGTCAATAATATGATGTTGTTGGATCCTTCCAGATCGTAGAACGGATGTCCGGGATCAACAACCTGAAGTGAGACAGAGGCTTTCCCCTCTTCCATCACCCCAACAAAACGCCATTTTTGTTTTGAAGCCTCAAACACAATTCGCTGATCTTCAAATATTACATCCATCTCACCAATTGTATTCCAGAATTCCTCCATCGAAGAGTTGAAATATTTGGCAGGAATAAACGAATGATTGACAACATCTTCCTGTTCGATCCGGTATCCTGATTCGCGTGCCAGGATGACCAACTTTCGGATTACATCGATCCCACTGAGATCAATCCGTGGATCTGGTTCCGAATACCCTTTCTCTTTGGCCATTTTGACGGCTTTGCTAAATGGGATATCCTTACCCAGTGTATTGAATATAAAATTTAAAGTACCTGAAAGAACAGCTTCTATCCTAACGATCCGGTCACCGGAACGCATCAGGTCATTAATAGTCGAGATTAAGGGCAGTCCGGCACCCACATTGGTTTCAAATAGAAATTTGACCCCATGTTTTGCAGCCAGCTCCTTTAAATGGCGGTAACGGCCATATTCGGAGGAAGCTGCTACTTTATTGGCCGCTACGATGGAGATGAAATTATCGAGCACATCGGCATAATGATCGGCAACTTTAGCATCTGCTGTACAATCAACAAATACAGAGTTGAACAGGTTCATTTGAACCATATTTTGGCAAAACAAATCCATATCTGACTTCATTTCAGATTTTTCCAAGTTTTCTTTAATGGTCGCCGGGTCAATACCGTCACGGTTAAAAATCATCTTGCGTGAATTGGCTACACCGGCAAGTTTCAACTTTAACCTATGCTCTTTTTTCAATTTTTCTTGTTGACTGCTTATCTGACCTAACAAATCGCGCCCCACAGTTCCCACACCAACAAGGAAAACATTTAGCTCGACATATGGGGAGAGGAAGAATGCCTCATGAACAACGTTTAATGTTTTCCTTAGATCTGAATTCTTTACTACCCATGAAATGTTTTGTTCGGAAGCGCCCTGAGCAATTGCCACTACATTGATCCCGTTTTTACCAATTGTGTGGAATAATTTTCCTGCTATTCCGGCCGAATGTTTCATGTTTTCGCCAACTATGGCAACAATAGAAAGGTCGTTTTCGGCGAAGAGTTTGTTGATGCGTCCTGAGGCGATTTCACGCTCAAATTCGGAGGAGATCGATTTGTGTGCCAATTCGGTGAAATGCGAGTCAATCGCAAAACTGATCGAATTTTCGGAAGAAGCCTGTGAAATCAATATCACGTTGATATGCTCTTTTGCCAACGCTCCAAAAAGCCGCATTGAAATCCCTGTGACACCTACCATTCCCAATCCTTGAATGGTAATTAGCGAAATTCCAGATATCGATGAAATTCCTTTGATCGGATGGTCTTTCCCAATCAATTCAGATTGACCGATTATTGTTCCGGCTCCATCGGGATTCATCGTATTTTTGATGTGGATCGGAATTCCCTTCTGATAAACCGGTAAGATGGTTGGTGGATAGATCACCTTTGCACCAAAATGGGAAAGCTCCATTGCCTCAGAATAGGTAAGCGAGGGGATAGTATAGGCTTTGCTGATCACACGTGGATCAGCTGTCATAAAGCCATCGACGTCAGTCCATATCTCCAAACGTTCGGCATTGACCGCAGCGGCAAATAAGGCTGCTGTATAATCTGAACCACCCCTGCCCAAAGTAGTGATTGAACCATCAGGGCCAGATGAGATGAACCCAGGAGCCACGGCAAATTGGATTATAGAGGAGCAAGTCTCGGCAATTAATTTGTAAGTCAGGTCAAAATCAACATTTGCCCTTCCAAAATTTCGATCTGTACGTATAACTTCCAAGCTATCAATTAATTGAATATTTAAATAACGGCTGATCAACAATGAAGAAAGGCGTTCCCCAAAACCAAGTATTTTATCCATTGTTTTGAGGGTCAGTTCGCCAATAAGTGTAACTCCCTGAATTATCTTTTCAAGTTCATCGAAAAGAGGCCGCAAAGCCTGGACTGTTTCAACTGTTTTATCCTTGTCAAAAAGTCCGGAAATCATTTGCTCGTGACGGATTTGAATGGCCTCTAGCTGGCCATTGGCTTTTAACCCTGATGCAGCATTTTGGGCTACAGCGAGCAACTGATCAGTAACCCCGCCCAATGCCGAGACCACTACGATAATTTTGTCTTGTTGATTTAAGACAATTTCGCCAATCCGCCGAACATTTTCAACCGAACCAACAGAAGTTCCTCCAAATTTCAATATTTTCATAACTACTCTGTCTGAATTTGTAATCCCATCAAAATAGACAAAAGTCCAAAAAAAATCTGAACCGTAAAATTCACGGTCCAGATTTCTAAGATTGTTTACAATTATTTATTTTTCAAGTGCAGGAGAGTAATTTGCAAGTATTTTTGCTTCAATCTCTTCTGCTAATTCAGGGTTATCTTTTAAGAGAGTTTTCACACCTTCACGTCCTTGTCCAAGTTTGGTCTCCCCATAGCTAAACCACGAGCCTGCTTTTTTAATAATGTTAATTTCGACACCAAGGTCAATTATTTCGCCCACCTTTGATATTCCCTCACCATAAAGGATATCGAACTCTGCCTTACGGAACGGTGGGGCAACTTTGTTTTTGACTACTTTAACACGGGTATGGCTACCTTGAACGTCATCACCGTCTTTTAACTGGCCAATCTTGCGGATATCCAGACGGACAGAGGCATAAAATTTAAGTGCGTTACCTCCGGTCGTAGTTTCAGGATTGCCAAACATCACACCGATTTTATCGCGCAACTGATTGATAAATATGACACAAGTTTTGGTTTTGCTGATGTTTCCCGTAAGTTTCCTCAATGCTTGTGACATTAAGCGAGCCTGAAGTCCCATTTTTGAATCACCCATTTCACCCTCAATTTCGGCCTTGGGTGTCAAAGCCGCTACCGAGTCAATGACAATGATGTCGATTGCACCGGAACGGATCAGGCTGTCGGTGATTTCGAGTGCCTGTTCCCCATTGTCGGGCTGCGAGATCAAAAGTTCGTCAATATTTACACCCAACTTCTGGGCATAGGTAGGATCAAAAGCATGTTCTGCGTCAATGATAGCGGCAATTCCCCCTGCTTTTTGAGCTTCGGCAATTGCATGGATTGCCAATGTTGTTTTCCCAGAGGATTCCGGGCCAAAAATCTCGATTACCCTCCCTTTAGGATAACCCCCTATACCCATCGCCAGATCAAGTGCAATAGATCCAGAGTGAATTGCTGGTACATCATCAACTGGTTTATCGCCCATCCTCATGATAGATCCTTTCCCATAACTCTTTTCGATTTTGTCGATCGTAAGTTGCAAGGCTTTCAGCTTCTCACTGTTAATCTTCTGTAAATCTTCCTTTGCCATTTTTGAAATTGTGTAATTATTTAATTAATAAATCTTTAACTATCTGATTTGTATGCTCTTTGGTGTCAACCTTCCTGAATATTTTTTCTATAATCCCATCTTCATTGATGACATATGTGGTACGGATTACACCCATATAGGTTTTTCCATAATTCACTTTTTCGCCCCAAACCCCATAAGCCTGAAGAATCTCTTTGGAAGTATCTGCAATCAGGTTGAACTTAAGTTCATACTTTTGGATGAATTTTTGATGGGAGGTTTCACTATCGGGACTTACTCCAATAACGTCATAACCTTTTTCCCTCCAAAATTCATAGTTGTCGCTCAAATTACACGACTCTGCGGTACATCCTGGTGTGTTGTCCTTAGGATAAAAATAAAGAATCAACTTTTTCCCTTTGAAATCGGAGAGTGAGATGGTTTCCCCGTTCTGTGTTGCTCCTGCAAATTCAGGTGCATGCATCCCTTCAACTAACTGTATCATATTCTATTTTCATTTAAATTTATTTCGAAACAATAATGAGACTGACTAAGTTTGCAATTTCTACAAATATAACAAAAAAATAGCTTTAGATCAGTAGAAACAGCGTGACAAAACAAGAATTTTAATGCAACATGGTATAATTCAGCTAAATTTTATATTTTTAGCTCCTTGTTACATCACTAATATCGCGTCATGAGAATTTTTTATACCTGTGTGATTTATATCGTCTTTTCAAGTCTGTTTTTGTTGAACCCCATTGTTTCAATATCACAGGAAGTAAGTGGTAATGAGCCTGTTGCAATAGAATACTTTAAAGCACGGAATTATGCAAAAGCATTGCCGATCTTTACGGTACTTATTAACAGGTCGCCAGACAATGCAATGTACAACTACTATTATGGCATCTGTTTGATCAAAAATAATCGTTTTGAAACGGCTGCAAAAGAGGCTTTGTTAAATGCAGTAGTCGATAAAACCCCCACAGATTGCAATTTTTATTTGGGGAATTACTTTCAAGCCATTGAAAACTGGGGCGAAGCAATAGACTTTTACAAGAGGTATAAAGGAAGTAAACAGGAGCGACGGGAACTTGAATTTGATAAATACCTCGATCTGTGCATGAAAAGGATCAATCCGTTTAAGGTACTAAATACAAATGAAAAGAGTGTGTTTGTCGATACAGTAAAAACTGTTATTTCTCAACCCGATGAAAAGAATTTTCCGATTCCGGATTCGCTTAAAGTGGAATGGTTCAATTTTCAGATCAATGACCAGCTTACTTATCATAGTATCACCGATTTTAAAAGTGAAGCAGCAAAGATACTTTTTGTAAAGGCTTGGATAGCAACAAATAAGAATGATTCTATTGTTAAAAATACTGATATTCTAAGGAAGGCGCACGCAGAGACCAATAATGTAACCACACGAATTGGTCTTGTACAAAGGATTGTTGACTCGGAACAGCAATCCTATAAGCTTCTGAATGACAGAGAAAAATATTTTGAACAGGTCAGAGCTAAAGAATCAGGCTATTGGGAGAAAGCCGGAGCTGATGCAACTTTGAATTTTGCACGTGAAATCGCAGATCGTGAGAAAAGCAGAAATGATCGGATACTTCGCGAATCGAAGAAAAAGGAGGTCGTTCAGGAATCGGTGGCAGCCGAAAAAGTAGCCGCCAATAACATTGCACTGGAGACAAAAGCAAATGAGGAAAAGTTAAAGGCTGCTGCTGCTGATCAGGACAAGATTGTTTATAAAGTTCAAATAGGTTCATTTCTTAATGGGAAGCTAACACCTGCTTTTAAAACAATGTATGCGAAACTTTCAAAGTTCAGAAAGATCGAAAAATACACCGATGCAAAAAAATGTGAGATTTACACAGTTGGGAATTTTACAGAATATGCCGATGCCTCATTACTAAAAAATCAGTTGATCCTTGAAGGAGCCAAGGGTGCATTCCTGGCTGCCTATAAAAATGGTGAAAGAATCCCGGTTTCACGGGTGGTGAAAAAGCAACCAGTGAAGAAATAAGGTTTTTGATAAAATAAAATTTTAACCGTATGAGTATTGAGAAGCAAAAAAATCGAGTTTCTCCTTCAGACACAGATAAGGAACAAATTTGCACATTGGAGCTTTTTAACGACGACTATCATTCGTTTGATTATGTGATCGAATCGTTGATCGAGATCTGTGAGTTAGATTCAATTCAGGCTATACAGTGTACTTATCTTGTTCATTATAAAGGTAAATGTGATGTAAAAAGGGGATCGAAGCCCTATTTGTTGCCTATGCGCAGGGCACTTTCAAAACGGGATCTGCGGGCAATTATTAAATAAAAGGATTTTATGAATTAGCGTATTTACCGTGAAATCTCATCAAATATCGGGTATGATATAAAATTGTAAATGCCAGACAATACCATCAGGTGATATCCCACAAATGTGGATTGAACATGATTTGCACAGGGTATGAAGTCCCTAAACAAAAGCTAATATTTCATCAGGTATCCCACAAGATTGTCATTTTCAGACAGCCCCAATTTTTTCCTGAGCCGCGATCGGGAAACCCTGATACTGGTCTCTTCCTGATGGATAAAAGTGGCTATTTCCTTGGAGCACATGTTTAACCTTAAGAGCGTGATCAACCTGATTTCGGAGGGTGTGATATCCGGATGCACATTCAGGAACTTCGTCATGAATCCTGGGTTCAGTTCCCTAAAATTCTCTTCGAAACGTATCCAGGCCTCGTTTATAAGCTGGACCGATACATTTCCAATGATCTCATTGATAGGATTTTCAACATTGGGAAAATCACCCTTGAGTTTTGTTAATTTTTTTGAGATTTGTTCGTGCAATTCGGTCAGACGGCCCAATTGCTGCATGGCTGCCGAAAGCTCATGCGTTTTGTGCGCAATGGCAAGTTTATAATAGGTTACAAATGAGAGGATTGCCTTTACCCTTGCAAGCAGTTCAACCTTCTCGAACGGCTTTTTGATAAAATCGATGGCCCCTTTTTCATAAGCTTCCTGCAAATGTTCGGCAGTTGTGGCAATACCGGTGACCATAATCACCGGAATATCTTTTACTTTTGGGTTTTCTTTTAAGGTTTCCAATGCTTTTATCCCAGTCATTATTGGCATTTGCCAGTCCATCAAGATCAGGTCAGGTTCATGGATCAGGGTTTGTTTCACGGCAATTTCCCCATTTTGGGCAGTCCATACCTCATAACCCTTATCACTTAAAATATCGCGCATAATCGTAAGGTTCACATCCGAGTCATCGGCAATCAGAATTTTCTGGCTCATAATTGTTTTTTAGGCAATACAACAATAAAAGTGCTCCCTTTGCCCGGTTCGCTTTTTATCTTGATGATTCCACAATGGTAATTCACAAATTCATTGCAAATGACAAGTCCCAGTCCGGTCCCTGCCTCACCTGAAGTACCGGGCCTCTGGCTGGTTTCGAAAAGGTTGAACAGTTTTTTGACTTCGTGTTGTTCAATTCCTGTCCCCTGATCGATGATCAATATATTTACATGATTTTCATTGACATCCATTTTTACTTTGACCAATCCCTGGTTGAAGGAAAACTTGATGCTATTTGAAATTAGTTTTCTCAAAACCACGTTGATCATCTGCACATCTGCTTCTATTTGAACATCGATGTTCGCTTCGTTGATAATTTCGATTTGTTTTGCTTGGGCGATCATGCGTGCATATTCGACAGCTTCCGAAATCAGGTCTCCAAGATTGACTTGTTGAGGGTTGAACGATATTTGCCTGGTCTGGGTACGCGACCATGTCAGGAGGTTCTGCAACAGGTTGTAGGTATTCTGGGCGGTCAGCAGAAGGTTGCTATTGTACAAAGCAGCACGTTCGTTGCCGGCAGTATAAACTTTAAGCTCTTTGCTGTACAAGATCAGCGCATGAAAAGGGTTGACAAGGTCATGGGCAATCACGGAAATCAATTTGTCTTTTGTAAGGTTAAGCTCATTTAGCCTTACCTGTACCTCCTTCTCGGTAGTGATGTCAGAGAAGAGGGTAATCATGAATTTTTCCACTCCAATGTTCAACAACGACATAAAAAGATGCACAGTCCGGGGTTTTCCGTTGGCGAAAATCACGGATTCATAATCTAAAACATGCCCGTTCTGAGAATTATGGCCTAATAACTCTTCTTTTTTATTATTTTCCATAAGGCCCAGCTCATAGGTCGTCCTTCCAATAATGGCTTCTTTCAAAAGTCCGGTGAAATTGCACAAGGAAAGATTGAAATCAACAATTTTGCCACTCTCAAATTCGGTGAGCAACACTGGCAATGGCGAAAGTTCAAAAAGGCCATGAAAACGGATTTCGCTCTCCTGGAGTTTTTCCTCTGCCTTCTTTCGTCTCTCAATCTCTGCCTCCAGATCAATTTTATCAATCTCCAGTTGGTCGGCTCGTGCAGTTTCATGTTTGACTTTGATCATTTTTTCGGTTAAACCGGAAGTCAGCAAAACTGTAAACAGAGCACTGGCGTACAATCCGCTATTCGAGAAAAACAAATCAACTTCTATCCACGACTTGAAAATGGCGATATACAGCAACATGGCAAGCAGAACCGGAAAAAAGGAAATCAGGTAATATCGTGCCATGGGGACTCTCCTTAATGAAAGATAAAAAGCAAGGCTAACCTGGACAAAAAAGAAGAGAAGGTTGGTCGTAATCATAAGCTGGTCACGGATTCCGGGACTTAAAACCGCTGTCCATGCCAGGGAACTATAAACAAAGAAATAGGTGGCCAATCCCAATTCGATCCAACGGATGGTTTTATGGTTTTTCAGGTTCAGGTAATAAAAAGTAAAAAGGACATGGAAACCATAAACGAGGCCGAGCAAAACAAACCTGAGTTTTTGGAGGATGATCGGTGGATCAAAAAGATTGTATTCATAAAACATCCCGGAAATGACACCGATAAAGCAAATTTCGGAGGCAATGGACAACAACAAAAAAAGGAAAGCCTTTTCACGGCTTGTGACCAGCAAGACGAGGTTGAATAGCAAGGCAGCTATCAGGATACCCCAAGCCGGAAGGTAGAGATCCCTTTGCGTGTTTTCTGTTTCAGAAAAAGCCATCAAGGTCGAAACCTTTACAGGAAGGATCAAAAATGAACTTGTTTTGACCTTCAGATAAACATGTACCAATTCCCCCTTTTTCAGGTCAAGTTCAAAAACCGGCATCCGCTGTTTGTGAAGGTTTTTTATAAGGACCCCCTGAGAGCCCAGATTTGCCAACACACCTAAACTATCTGATATATAGGCATTAACAAGATCTAATGTGGAATAATCGACATGCATCAGCCAATCTTTCCGGATCGAATTGTTTTGAAGGTTGAACATGAACCAATATGCATCTTTTTGAAGTCCCAAATTGGGAGTATCTCCATCCTTAATCGACAACCAGTGGATCGAAGGATCTGAAATTCTTTCAATTGTAAAATTTGAATCCTGATTTGGAAGATAGTGAAGGAATTTTGAAACATCGTTCGTAGTCACGCTATCCGTTAGAACGAGCGTCTGGGCACTTGCTGATGTGCTTACCAGAACAATAAAAAGGCAAAAAATTAAAGATCGCATCGTACCGTATATAGGATTGGGCAAAAGTACAACAACGGAACCGATAATTTGGGCAGAACCTGATCCAATACGTTAGCAATATGTTAGCAGGATAAGGATTATTTCCAATCCAAAAACATATATTTGCATTGTTTAACAAATTACATATCGAATTCCAAAATGAACGGTATCAACCTTCTTAATCCACGTTTGGCTTTGAAAAAGGCTTTCCTGAAGGTGAAAGCCAACAGGGACGGAATCGAATTGTTCAAGGCAAACCTGATCAACTTGTTGGATAGGATCAACGAAGCCGAAACGGAGGAATTCCATAAAAACCTGGTCGCCGACTTCCTTAAATTAACCTATTATGGGTCAATTAATTACATCAACACCAAAGGCCGGAATGACCTTGTAGTCCACAATACCAACAGTGCCACCGGAACCGTGGGAATCATTATCGAAGCCAAAAAACCAGCCAATAGGGCAGAAATGCCAAAGACTGACAATCTCAACACAAAGGCATTTCAGGAACTCGTTTTATACTATCTGCGCGAGCGGATTACCCATAAAAACCTTGAGATCAAGCACCTTATCGCAACCAATATTTTTGAATGGTTCATCTTCGATGCGAGCCTATTCGAAAAAGAATTTGCCGAAAACAAAAACCTGGTCAAACAATTTATCGATTTTGAGGAAGGGCGGCTGTCGGGCAAAACAACAGATTTTTTTTACAGGCAAATTGCAGCACCCGCAATTTCGGCCATTTCGCACGATATCACCTTTACCTGGTTCGATATCCGGGAATATGACAAACCATTGCGCAACAATAACAAAGATGACGATACGGTATTGATTGCGCTGTATAAGCTCCTTTCACCTGAACACCTTCTGAAGCTCCCGTTTGCCAACGACAGCAACAGCCTCGACAAGGCGTTTTATAGCGAGTTGCTGCACATTATCGGATTGACCGAAACAAAAGATGGTGGCAAGAAACTGATCCAACGGAAGAAAGAAGGAGAACGGAATTCCGGCTCGTTGATCGAAAGTGCAATTTCCCAGCTCGACAGCCTCGACAAAATACCGCGGCTTCAAAAACCTTCGCAATTTGGGGAAACGGTTCAGGAACAACTATTTACCATTGCATTGGAATTGTCGATTACCTGGATCAACCGGATCCTTTTCCTGAAATTGCTCGAAGCCCAATTGGTCAAATACCATCGTGGCGACAAGGCATATTCCTTTCTCAACCTCGACAAAATTAAAAACCTCGACGATTTAAACAGCGTGTTCTTTAGCGTGTTGGCCCGCAAACCACATGAACGCAACGATGAGGTGAAGAAAATATTTGAAAATGTCCCTTACCTGAACAGTTCCCTTTTTGAGCCCACCGAAACCGAACATTTATGTTTGTTTATCAGCCAATTGAACGATGGAAGGCTCCCTATTTTTTCATCGACAGTGATCAAGGACAACCTTGGCAACAAACGTACGGGGCAAGTTGAGATTATCGAATATATTTTTGAGTTCCTGAACGCCTACGATTTCGCCAGCGAGGGGAGCGAAGAGATCCAGGAAGAGAACAAACGGTTGATCAATGCCTCTGTGCTTGGACTGATTTTCGAAAAAATCAACGGTTACAAGGATGGTTCGTTCTTTACTCCTGGTTTTATTACCATGTACATGTGCCGCGAAACGATACGCCAGGCCGTGGTCCAAAAATTCAACGAGGTCAAAAAATGGGATTGCACCTGCCTTGAAGATGTCTATGACAAAATCGAAGACCGCAAAGAGGCCAATGTTATTGTGAACAGTCTTAAGATTTGCGATCCGGCAGTCGGCTCCGGGCACTTCCTTGTATCGGCGCTCAATGAAATCATCGCCATCAAAAGCGATCTTAGGATCCTTATGGACCGTGACGGCAAAAGGCTTAAAGAATATGTTTTTGAAGTCGAAAATGACGAGTTGATCGTTACCGATGATGACGGCAAACTGTTCGATTACAACCCCAAAAGCAAGGAGAGCCAGCGTGTCCAGGAGGGTATTTTTCACGAAAAGCAGGCCATCATCGAGAATTGCTTGTTTGGTGTCGATATCAACCCAAACTCGGTAAAGATCTGTCGGCTGCGCCTTTGGATCGAACTGTTGAAAAATTCGTATTATAAACAAGACCTGACAGGTCCGGAGACCCTTGAAACACTTCCTAATATCGACATCAACATCAAGTGCGGCAATACGTTGATCAGCCGGTTTGCTCTCGGTTCGGATATCAAAAAGGCGTTGAAAAAAAGCAAATGGAGCATCGACAGCTACCGGCTTGCGATTATGACCTACCGGAACGCACAAAGCAAGGAGGAGAAACGGGCCATGGAACGGATGATCAACGGAATAAAAAACGACTTTGAAAGTGAGATTGCCGCCAACGACAAACGGCTCCTGAAGCTCAATAAAGTCAAAGGTGAACTTTTTGCGCTAACGACCCAAACCAGCCTGTTTGAAAAGACCAAAAACGAAAAAACATCGTGGAACAAACAGGTCAAGGAACTCACCGATGCAATGACCCAACTTGAAACCGAAATTGAGGATATCCGCAGCAACAAGATTTATGAAAACGCTTTTGAATGGCGGTTCGAATTTCCGGAGGTACTGAACAATGAAGGTGATTTTATTGGGTTCGATGTGGTGATCGGTAACCCGCCCTATATCAGGCAGGAGGCATTTTTGGAGGCTAAACCTTATTTACATCAAAACTATAAAACCTATACCGGCACATCCGATTTGTATGTTTTCTTCGTTGAAAAAGGGTTTGACATTGTCAAAAAAAGTGGCAGTTTCTGCTTTATCATGCCCAATAAGTGGATGCAGGCCGGATATGGCAAACCATTGAGGTCATTTTTATTGGAGAACCACCTTCAATCAATCGTGGATTTTGGTGATTTACAGGTATTTGACGAAGCGACTACCTATCCATGTATTTTAAATGCAGTTAGGGAAAATCCTGGTAATACATTTACATCCGTTCCAATAAAAACATTGAAATTCGAAACTGGTTTTGACTTATATGCGGAATCGGTAAAAGTCAAGATGAAGGTATCTTCGTTGAGTTCTGAAACTTGGGTGATTACATCAGAAGCAGAACAACTATTGCTTCAAAAGGTCAAGTCCTGCTCTTTAAGTTTGTTTGATTATATTGATGGTTTGGCTTATTATGGCATTAAAACCGGCCTAACGGAGGCATTTCTGGTCAATAACGAAACAAAGGAACGGCTAATTCTCGAGGACATAAGCTCGGAGGAATTGCTCAAACCGTTTTTGCTGGGCAGGAACATCAAACCCTATTCGGGCCTCAAAGCCGACAATTGGCTGATCATGGTCCCCAAAGGCTTTACGATAAAGCGGAACCTGCCTGTTGGCAATCCTTATCATTTGGCTGAACCGACACCAAGATATGGGGCAATGTCGTACAATGAGGCCTGGGAATGGTTCAGCCAAAGTTATCCTGCCATAGCGCGGCACTTACTGCCCTTTGAAGATAAAGCCGAAAGGCGCACCGACAAGGGCGATTTCTGGTGGGAGTTAAGGGCTTGCGACTATTATCGGGAGTTTGTGAAACCCAAAATTATGTACCAGGTGTTACAGGTAAAGCCATGCTTTATCTATGACGAAGATGGGCAATATTGCAATAATTCGATGTGGATCATTCCTGGAGGGGATAAATTCCTGGTAGGTTTGCTCAATTCAAAAATAGGTTGGTGGCTGATTTCGAAATATTGTACCTCGATCCAAAATGGCTATCAGTTGATCTGGAAATATTTTGGCCAGTTACCGATCCCCACGGAAACTGTTAACCAAAAGGAAATCATTGATCTGGTGGACAAAATTATCGCCGCTAAAAAGCTACATCCCGATAGGGACATCTCAAAATTGGAATCCGAAATCGACCAACTTGTTTACCAGCTTTATGGCTTAACCAAGGAGGAGATCAGGATTGTCGAAAACTAACCTCACGCTGCTTCCTTTCAAATTTGATCATTTCCATTTTCTCCCATTCACTCCCTCTCCCCTTCTCCGGTGGCTGAGCGATGGTAGCTGAGCGGAGCCGAAGCCTTCGGTGGCTGAGCGGAGTCGAAGCCCCTTTTCCTTCTCCACTGCTACCATATTGCTAACGTTTTTGTTTGAAAAGACCTGTTTTTTTATTATATCATTGTAGCCTAATTTTATTTCATCAAAAATGAATAGAAAAATCGCGATGTTGTTCATCATGGGAATTGTAATTGTGGTGAATCTGAAGGCACAAACAGCAACTCCTCCCGCATTGGGCGATGGCACTTCTGCCGACCCTTACCAGATCTCCACCCTCGACAACCTCTATTGGCTGTCGCAAACCCCCGGTGTTTGGGTTTCGGGTACTTTTTTTATACAGACTGCCGATATTGATGCTGCCGCAACTACAGGCTGGGATAGCGGTAAAGGGTTTAACCCAATTGGCCCATCGCTCTCTATTACATTTGACGCCACATATGACGGTAACGATAAAACGATTTCCAATCTCTTTATCAACAGGCCGGCAACAGCTTATGTGGGTTTATTCGGCTATTCATATGGAAAAATCAAAAACCTGAGGTTAGTTGCCGCAAATGTAACAGGGGGACAAGGCACTGGTACAATCGCAGGAGCTTCAATGAGCAGGATAAGCAATTGCCATGCTTCAGGAACAGTGTCCGGCCTAGGAAGCACAGGTGGCCTCGTGGGGCAATTATCGGGAAACCTGTCTGCTTCCTCAGCCGATGTTACTGTGCGTTTTTCTTCGTCGGGTTATCAAAGCATTGGAGGTTTGGTAGGGGAATTTGTTGGTGGCGATATGCGCATTACAAACTGTTTTGCACTTGGTAATGTTGATGGTCATCTAGGAAATAATTACATTGGCGGTTTGGTCGGCAATATGGCTACGACAAATTCAATCGAAAATTGCTATTCGGTGGGACAGGTAATTGGTGGAACTTCAACGACGCAGGGTGGTTTGGTTGGATACAACCAAGGTACAGTAATCAATTCGTTTTGGGACACAGAAACATCACTGCAAGCCAACAGTGCGGGCGGCGCAGGAAAAACCACCACAGAAATGCATACACAAAGCACGTTTACCGACACAGCCTGGAATTTCGATATCTTTTGGGCCATTACCGCTTCCAATTATCCTATTATAAATTTGCGACTCCCAACTTTTGGGGGAGGCATGGGTACGGCGGAATCACCGTTTCAAATCGCAAATCTAAACCAATTGGTACTCCTCTCACAATTTTGGGATCAATGGGATAAAAGTTTTATCCAGACCGCCAATATTGATGCAAGTGCCACAATGCCTTCTGCTCAAAGTGTTGTGTTAAATCCTATCGGCGATAGTTTTACTGCTTTTGCCGGCACATACGATGGGCAGAATTTTACAATCGACAAGTTATATCAAAATTTAGTGGATTTTTCTGTCCCAACGGGTTTATTCGGTATAACATTTGGTACCACGTTAAAAAATATCCATTTAACAAATGTTCAAATATCCGGTGATTATTTTATAGGTGGCCTTGTTGGCGAGGCGATATCATCCGACTTTAGCAATTGTCATGTAGAAGGTGAAGTAAATGCGGTTTTAGTATCAGGTGGGTTTGTTGGTTATTCTGAAGGCAGTACTTTTGCAAACTGCAGTGCCTATGTAGCGATGACTGGTAGTGACTCTTACGGCACTGAAATGATGACACATTTAGGAGGATTTGCAGGCACTGTGCAAACTAATAGCAGCTTTACCGATTGCTATGCAAGGGGATCGGTAAGCGGCTACCAGGTAGGTGGTTTTATTGGTGGAGTGGATTTCAGTTCATCGGGTTTTGGAGATCCTGCTGCAATTGACTTTACAATGGGGTTTACGCTCACAAATTGTTATGCAGCCAATATACTCACAGGCACATTAGGTAATGGAGGCTTGTATGGACAGGATGGTTATACCTTTACAGGAATTACAATCACCAACTCGTTCTGGGACAAAGACCTTGCAGGTACAACGAATGGTTTTATCGGTGGTACAGGCATGACAACAACAGATATGAAAACGAAAAGCACGTTTACGGATGCCGTTTGGGATTTTGCAAATGTGCCTGTCTGGCGGATCAATGGCCTATTTAATAATGGCTATCCCTATCTGACAATGGAACACTCACTCAATACCTGGGACGGAACCGCTGATAGTAAATGGAACAATCCAGGCAACTGGAGCAACAGTTCCGTACCGATTGCTTTGGAGGATATTACCATTCCCCTTAAAACCAACAACCCGATTGTCGATGAGCTGTCTGCCACCCCTGCGGTTTGCAAAAACCTTACAATTGACGCAGGCGCCGTTTTGACAATCAACGCAGGCAAAGCACTTACCGTAAATGGGAACCTGGTCAACAATGCCGATGTCACCGGGTTGAAAATACTTTCTGACTTTACAAACGGAACCGGTTCTTTGAAGATTTTGGGAAGTACTTCTGCACCGGCAACTGTCCAACGGTACATGTCAATCGATAAATGGCACATGCTTTCTGCCCCTGCCATCGGGAAAATAGCCGATTTTATCGACCTGAACACAGATATCCCGGTTATTGGTGTCCCGGTAACGGATCCGATCACACCCGCCACTTATGGGATGATGGATTACAATACCCCCGGGATCAAATGGAACCCCTATTTTACCAAAGCCATTGTTGGAACTAGTGACCTTGGGATCGGGAAAGGGTATCTGGTCAGGACCATTGCCGACCAAGGACTGACCATTACCTTTAAAGGTTCGATCAATGCAGGACCGGTCAACGTTGTGGCAAGTGAGGGCTGGAACTGCATTGGTAACCCTTATCCATCGGGAATCAACATCAATACATTGGCAGGTACCGAATCGGGCGGTGACAATTTTATCGACATCAACCTTGGGAACCTCGACCCAAACAGTACGGGTGCGTATATCTGGAACGATGTTGACAAAAAGTACGACATTACCAATCTTGCAGGTGGGATCAGCTATGCCCAGGTGGGACAAGGTTTCTTTATGAAAGTGGCTGCCGGAAAAGCGTCGGTAAGCTTTACGCCGCAAATGCAGGTCCATCAGGGCACTGCAGCCTATAAGTCAGCCATTGCGCCCTATCCGACGATTAAACTTATTGCAACAAACAATGCTACAGTCAGTTCGACCGACATCAAATTTATAGATGGGACTACCCGTGGATTGGACGTGGGTTACGATGCCGGGATCTTCAAATCGGAACAGCCGCTGAACCTGTGTACAAAGCTGGTCGAAGACAATGGCATAGAGTTCCAGTTGCAGTGCCTTCCGACCGACCAATACAATACTTTGGTTGTCCCGATCGGACTTGATTCAAAAGCCGGTGGCGAAATCGTCTTCTCTGTCCAAACCGTCCAACTTGACCCAACTTGCAAGGTTATTTTGGAAGACAATCTAACCAATACATTCACAGATCTTTCCAAAAACAGCTACAAAACAACTGTTGAAGCCAATACTGCCGGGACAGGAAGGTTCTTCCTTCATACGGGTGATATCATCAGCGGTTTGGAAGACCAGGTTTTGCAAGGTAGGCTAACTGCCTATGTCAAAGGCAATACCGAAATCCATGTCTTTGGAGACCTTGGCGATGGTGCAATTGCTACGTTGTTCAATGGTTTGGGACAGGTGGTACTAACGAAGAAATTGGAAAGTGGAAATTTGAATATCATTGGTCTCCCAAACCTCAGCAGCGGTGTTTACTTGCTGAACGTTAACGATAAAGGTACGCCACAGACAATTAAGATCATGGTCCGGAAATGATGGAGAGAGGGAGTGAATGGGAGAATTGCAGGATAAATCTTTGTTTTCCCATTCATCTTTTCTTCCTTATCTTTACAGACGGAAATTATTTTGTGAATTTGGCTGATGAAAAAAGATCGATTCGTATATCCTGTACTTATATTATTGACTATCAGTTTTATATTGATTATCAATTTATCATGTACAAACAGGAATAACGATCCTGAAAATCGATCAAAACTGGTGGATTATAATACCAAAGCCACTTCTTTGCTCAAAAAAAAGCCCGACAGTGCGTTTATTTATGCCGATTCTGCCAAAATAAACTACGAAAAAGCACGTTCACGGGCAATTTATATCTCCGACACGCTGTTGCAGGCAACCATCGACCTGAAACTTGGGGAGTTGATGTTGAACAAAGGAAATCTTTATACTTCCGAAAAGTACCTCTGGGAAGCAGTCGAAATATTCGACAAGGGCCAAAACAATCTAAAGAAAGGGGAGGCCTATAATTTATATGGAAGCCTGGTATGTGACAGGGGAGATATTGTAAAATCGCAACAATACCTTTTTAAAGCCTACGCTTGTTTTGACAATACAGATCATTTTTCCGCAATCAGCCGGATTTGTAACAACATTGCTACTAATTTTAAGGCCCAGGGGAGTAAAAAAGAGGCTTTGGCCTATTACCAGAAAGCCCTTGAATGTGCAGTAAAGGCTGCCGACACGCTGAATATAGCTTCGACCCTGATCAACCTCGGGGTTTTTTACCGGCGGTCGTTCCCCGACAGTTCCTTCATCTATTACAATAAGACACTTGCACTTGCCTTGCCGGGGAAAAACAGTATGATGCAGATCATTGCCCAATACAACATTGCCAATTTATATTTCGACCAAAATGAATTTGATAAAGCAAAGGTGGAATATTTCAAACTGCTTGAAATTTGCAGATCGGAGAAGAATGTTGGAGGAATCGCAAGGATCTACACCGGATTATCTGCAATCCACTCCAAGCAAGGCAATTACCCGCTTGCCGAAAAATACCTGACAGATGCCATTGCGCTATCCGATTCAGTAGGAGATAAAAAAATAAATTTATACACACTTAACGAATTAAAGCTGCTCTACACAAAAACCAAATCCTATAAAAAAGCACTTGACCTGTCGCTAATCATCAAAGACAAGGGCGATTCGATGCTTGAGTTGGAGAAGCAGTCAGCTTTACATGATATTGAAATGCTTTACCAAACAGAAAAAAAAGATGCCGAAAATGTCCAACTCAAATTACTCCTCAGCAACCAGCAGACAAAGCTAAGATACGGCATGACGATCGTTGTCCTTTACATTTTATTCACGTTGGGGATATCCTTTTTATTCTGGAGGCTCATAAAACTTTACAGGCAAAGAAGCATAGCCTACCTTCAACTGGTAAATAAGTACAAGCATGAAAGCGAACAGTTGAGCCAGTTAAGGAATGTTAAACATGCTGATTTACAAACTGTTAATGAGATGGAAACCATACAGGGTAACCAGCAGCTTCTATCACAGCTTATTGAATTGTACCTGGTCGAAAAACCCTATCTCGACCCAAAACTGAAAGTTGAAACGATTGCCGAAAAGCTGAACTGTTCACAAAAAGCGATTGCCGCCGCACTTAAAGCGTACAAGGAAAACACCTTTCCTTCGTTCACGAACCGTTTCAGGGTAGATGCTGCGATTGCTATGATGGAGGACCCGGCTTACAACCACTATAAAATTGAGGCGATAGCCAAAAACTCTGGGTTTGGATCCAAATCGAATTTCTACGACACGTTTGAATCTTTCACAGGTGTTAAGCCTACCCACTACCGGAGTTATAAGGACAGCCTGACTTCTATCGTCTCCTATTCAGAATAACACCGTTTTTCAGTAAACAATTTCTATTTTCGGAAATCCAATTCCTTTTACATGTAATCCTTTTTTACACAGGCAAAAAAACATTATACCCCAACAACCGCTGTAAGTTATTGACTGGATGCAGAAGTCCGGAATTCCGCAACCTTTGGGGCGAAATACCGGACATGTATATTTTGCACAATCGCTGAATTTTTGTGTCATTTACCAAAATAATTGTCACTAAAATTTCATAGCCCATTTAATACTACCCTGTATGAGAAATCCATTTGTCTCCACTTCTTTTTATCGGAAACCATTTACAGGCTTCCGGCATACTGCACTTATCGTTGCCCTGGTTATGCAGGTATCTGTTTCATTAATGGCCCAGCCCACCATCACCTCATTCACTCCAGCAAGCGGGCCGGTGGGTTCACTGGTAACCATCACAGGTACCAATCTCGGATCACCTACCGCCTTTACCATTGGTGGCGTAGCATCTATTGCAGTTTCGAACAGCGGAACAACCTTAGTAGGCATGGTGATGCCGGGTGCGGCCACAGGCTCAGTTTCGGTTACTACAGGTGGCGGTACCGAAGTCGCTGGTGCCAGCTTCACGGTTACACCAACCCCTTGCCCGTCGGCACAGCAGGCTAAACTGACAGGGAATGATGTTACTGACTGGGGATCAGCAGGTCAATCCATTGCACTATCAGCCGATGGCAATACGGCCGTATTGGGAGGTAACAATGACGATTCGGCAGCAGGAGCTGCATGGATCTTTACCAGAAGCGGCTCTATATGGACACAACAGGGAGCCAAGCTGGTGGGTACCGGTGGTGATATAAATTCCAATCAGGGTTTTTCTGTAGCGATTTCAGCCGACGGAAATACAGTGATCGTTGGAGGGAATAATGATAATTCAGGAGCAGGCGCTGCCTGGATCTTTACACGCATTGGCAGTACATGGACACAACAGGGGGACAAATTGGTTGCCAACGATGCTACATCATCAAGTGATAATAATATAGGTTTCGGATGGTCTGTTTCTCTGTCTGCCGACGGTAATACCGCCATATTAGGAGGAAATGGGGACAATTCCGGTACAGGAGCTGCCTGGATTTTTAACCGCAGCGGAAGTACCTGGACGCAAACAGGGAATAAACTGGTTGGTAGCGATGCTACAGCCAATGCCGGTACTGGCGGTGCGGTTGCAATCTCAGCCGATGGCAATACAGCCGTTGTGGGAGGTAACGGTGACAATACTAGCAAGGGGGCTGTTTGGGTATTCAAACGAAGTGGCAATACGTGGACACAGCAAGGAAGCAAGCTCGTAGGAACTGGCTCAACATTAGAATATTCCAATCAGGGACAAGCTGTTGCATTGTCTGCTGATGGAAATATCCTGATCGAAGCAGATTTTTATGGTCAGGAATTTTGGGTATTCACCCGTAGCGGAAACACATGGACGCAACAAGGAAGCCCTCAGGTAAATAGCGGAGCAATGACTATTCAGTATTTGTCGGTAACTGCCGATGCAAGTACTTTAATCATGGGGGCAAATGATTTATCCTCCTCCGCGCCTGCTGCCTGGTTTTATCGTTTTTCGGATGGTATATGGACCCAGTACGGAAGTGAAATTCTGGATCCTGCAGGTTTTGGATATTTTAATCCATTGTCTGCTGCACTCTCTGCTGATGGTTCAACGGCACTTGTTGGTGATCCGAATGACGGGAGCATGGCAACCGGTGCAGCATGGGTTTATGGTCCTGCCGTCCCTCCCACCATCACCTACTTCACCCCGGCTACCGGGCCGGTGGGTACACTGGTAACCATAGGTGGCACCAATCTTGGAAATCCAACCACCTTCACCATTGGCGGCGTTACCGCCATTCCGGTATCAAACGATGGAACAACCCTTGTAGGCATGGTGATGCCGGGCGCGGCCACAGGCTCCGTATCGGTAACAACGGCTGGCGGTACAACAACCGCAGCCGGCAGTTTTACGGTAACGGATACCCCTTACCCTTCAGCCCAACAGGGAGATAAGCTGGTTGGTACAGGGGCCGTAGGAGCTGCCGGTCAAGGCTATTCAGTTATCCTTTCAGCCGACGGTAATACAGCGATAGTGGGAGGTTATGCGGACAATGCCGGTCAGGGAGCTGCATGGGTCTATACCCGTTCGGGAAACACATGGAGCCAGCAGGGTTCCAAACTTGTAGGCACCGGATATGCAGGTGCAAGCTACCAAGGCGCGTCGGTAGCTCTTTCAGCCGACGGCAATACAGCAATGGTTGGAGGGCCTGATGATAATTCTGGGCAGGGTGCCGTTTGGGTATTCACTCGTTCTGATGCAACTTGGAGCCAGCAGGGAAGTAAGCTGGTTGGCACAGGTGCAGTGGGTGTTAATACCCAGCAAGGGTCTTCAGTTTCCCTTTCAGCCGATGGTAATACGGCAATAATCGGAGGGCGTAATGATAATTCCTTTAAAGGTGCCGTTTGGGTGTTTACCCGTTCGGGAAACGTCTGGAGCCAGCAGGGAAGTAAGCTGGTTGGCACAGGTACAGTAGGTAATGTCAATATGGGCTATTCAGTTTCCCTTTCAGCCGATGGCAACACTGCAATTGCAGGTGGATACCAAGATAATAGTGGTACAGGAGCTTGCTGGGTGTTTACCCGTACTGCAGGTACCTGGAGCCAGCAAGGAGATAAGCTGGTTGGGAACGACGGCGGTGGCGGTGAGTAC
>JBAXWR010000129.1:0-19973 GCA_037128295.1 Mariniphaga sp. | reverse complement strand
TATCCTATTGGTAATTTTTTTTGAGGAGCGAATATGAGCCGGGGCTTGAACAAAGTCATGATCATAGGTCATTTGGGTCGCGATCCAGAAATGCGTTACACGCCATCTGGTCGTCCCGTGACCACGTTTACTGTAGCCACCAGCCGTTCCTGGAACACAGTGGATGGTGAACGGCATAGTGAAACTGAGTGGTTTAACATCGTTGCATGGGGAAACCTGGCAGAAATATGCAAACAATATTTAACCAAGGGACAACAGGTATATATTGAAGGTCGTTTACAAACTCGCCGTTGGGAAGACAAAGAAGGTAATAAACACAGCAGCGTCGAAGTAGTAGCGAACGAAATGATGATGTTAAGCGATCGTCGTGAAGCGATTGCCGGAACCAACCACCCGTCAGATGGCTCAGATTCGTCTGAAATTATTACAACCGATGAGGATGAATTTCCCTTCTAGTTTCCTTTTTGTTATTCAATGAATTAAGCTTTTCAGTGATTTTTACCTGGATCTTCATTCATAATTCCAGTAACTAGATTTTAATCTACGCATTACTGGATAGGAATAAATGGCATTTCGGATACTGGCTTATACTGCGGCCGTTCCTGGTCGCGTGTGGAGAAAATGTTATGGACTACAATCGAGATAGAGATAAAGGACAAGATGAAGGCGGTCAGGGTGGCGAACGTCGCTATTTTTCACGCCCAAAGATTTGCGCCTTCTGCTCTGATAAAAATTTGCATATCGACTATAAAGCCGTGGATATGCTCAAACGTTACGTAACCGAAGAGGGCAAAATCCGCCCACGCCGTCAAACCGGCACCTGCGCCAAGCACCAGCGCGAATTAGCCAGCTCAGTAAAACGAGCCCGAAATATCGCTCTCCTCCCCTATGTGAGTGGCGGCAGGGAAGACTAAGAGAAAACACATTCCGGGGCATGGACAATATTGCCATGTCCCGGTTTATTGTGTGAGATTCCTATGCCCAACCAAAAACATATCAATAAAAAACACCTGGCCCATCTGGAAGTTGTTCGTCGACAGGATAGGGCAATTCGTATTGGCGCATTGATCATTATCTTGTTAGTGGTCGGGATAGTAGGTTATGGTGTTTTGACCAACACCATCCTACTTCAATATCGCCAAGTAGCTAGCGTCAATGGAGATGTAATTTACGTTTCCGAATTCCAAACTCAGGTCAAAATTCAGCGCATACAGGCCATTAACCGATACATGCAATATATGCAATATGCACAAATGTTCGGGGTTCAAGATCCCTTGAACGATGCGAATTTTGGCCCAATGCTTAAAACGGATGCTAATCGGCTCCAATCAACTGACGTAATGGGTCAGGAAGTAGTTGATCTGCTGATAAATGATCGTTTAATCCGGCAAGAAGCAAAGAAACGTGGCATTACTGTTAGTTCGGACGAAGTAGAGAAGGCACTTCAGGAAAGCTTTACATTTTTTCCCAATGGTACCCCAACTTCAGCCCCAACCAAAGCTCCTGCCACAACAGCTACTCTCAATCCGACAGCTCTGGCTATCGTAACCATCACTCCAACAGCTTCACCAGAGCCCACGTCCACCCCGGATTTGACAGCAACCGTTACGCCAACAAACGCACCAACAGTTACAGCCGGTCCCACTGCCACCAATGAACCTACTGCAACTGCCGTTAATGAAGCAGGTTATAAATCGCTTCTCAAAACACGTGTCGATGGGTTAACCAAAGATACTGGTATTGACAATGCCGGTTATCGACGTATGATCGAAAGCAGTCTGATCCGTGAGAAGCTGATGGCTGATATCACAAAAGATCAGAAACCAACCCAGGAAGAAGTTTGGGCACGTCATATTTTGGTCAAGACTCAAGCAGAAGCAGATGCAGTCGTTACCCGTCTAAAAGCTGGAGAGGACTTCGCCAAAGTCGCTGCTGAAGTATCTATTGATACCAGCAATAAAGATAAAGGTGGCGATTTGGGCTGGTTTAGTAAAGGCACCATGGTTGCACCTTTCGAGACAGCTGCCTTCGGACTGGAAGTAGGGAAAATTAGCGATCCTGTTAAATCAGATTTTGGCTTCCATATCATCCAGGTTATTGCCCACGAGAACCGTGCACTAACCGATCAGCAAATTACTACAAACAAAGATAAGGCTTTTCAAGATTTCTTAACTGAATTAAGAAAGGCTTCTATCATAACAATCAACGATTTGTGGAAAAGTATCGTTCCAACTGAACCAGCAATGCCATCTACAACTGGTTAGTCTTTTCTGGAGATTGGTTACAAAAAATAAAAGCGTCTCTTCTAACGAAGAGACGCTTTTATTTTTGTTGTAAATATAACCCTTCAAGAAAGCTGCCCTTGTGTTACAACTTAGCCACGGTTACCTAACATCTCATCACTAATTTCATCCAACTTAAGCGAGATTTGTTGGCTGGCTGAGTCCCTACCCATTGTGATTCCATAAATCACATCCGCTACTTGAACTGTATTTCTATTATGGGTCACAACGATAAATTGAGTTGTCTGACTCAAATCCTCAAGCAAGTCTCGAAAGCGGCCAACATTAGCCTCGTCTAGCATTGCATCCACTTCATCCATAACACACAAAGGTGTCGGGGATACTTTTAGGAGTGCGAATACAAGCGAAATAGCGGTCAGAGAGCGTTCTCCACCCGAGAGCAAAGACAAACCCTGCTCCCTACGACCAGGAAGTTTCGCTTCTATATCAATACCTGTCTCAGTCAGATTTTCGGGATCTGTCAGGACAAGGCGAGCCGAACCACCACCAAATAATCTGGTGAATATGGATTTAAATTCAACTGCAACAGATTCGAAAGTTTTGAAAAATTCCCGCTTGGTCAATTCATCTAGTTCAGCAATAACCTCACGCAAATCCGATTCGGCTTGCTTTAAGTCTTCCACTTGAGTTGTCATAAAATGGAATCGCTCTTTGACCGATTCGTACTCCTGTTGGGCTTCCATATTAACCGCACCCATGCGTCGAATTTGAGCCCGCTTTTGCATCAAGCTATCTTCCAGGTCGGGGGATAATTCGGTTACATATGGTAATGTCTCAACCATGTCACCTAACGGTAACGGCACAGCACCAGTAATTGGGGCATCATATTCAAACTGCACAAGCCCAAAATCTTCTTCTACTCTTCTTTTCAAACTTTCAAGAGCTTCTTGCTTCCGGTTTAAATCTATCTGCATTTGTGAATGGGTCCGTTCAACATTAGCCAATGCCCGTTGTGCGTTGACCTCCTGTTCTTGCAATGCAGTCTCCTGTTTTTCAGCTTCTGTCAACTCTAATTCGGCTGGATCGATTAATAAATGCAATGATTCAATTTGCTTGCGCAGATCAGCTTCACTCACCTGATGTTGATTTTTTTCAGTGTCCAGATGAAGGAAAGAAACCTCAATTTCACTCAATCGCTGCTTTGCAACGTTTTGTTGCTTAATTACCCGTTCCAACACCTGTTCCCTGTCGATATGGCGCGACTTTGCATCATTTACAGTTCTCTGCGAAACAGATACCCGCGCTCCCCAGTAAGTAACTTGCGCAGACAATTCGTCGAGAGACAATCCGGTTAGCTGCCCATTTAATTTCCGCATTACATCCTGGGCATCCACCAATTTTTCTTCAATATCTTCCAATAATAGGTTTGTTTCAGTTCGATCGCGCTCCGAACCAGCTACTTCCTTTGTTAATGTCTCTTTTTGACCAGATTGAAAGTCGCGTTGCCTTCGGGCAGATTCTGTGGACAAAGATGCTTGCTGCTCTGCATTAGTCGATTCGTTGAAGCTCTTTCGAGACTGGCGTAAATCTTCTTCAAGAGTAGAGATTTCTTTTTGACCGGAAGCCAAATCTGATGATAGGCCAGAAATAATCTCGATTAACTTATTCAAACCAGATACTGCTTTCTCCAGTCGCTCAGATAATTCACGTTTTTCTCTTGGGCGACTTAATGCAGCTGCACGAGTCTCCTTACCAGCCGCAATCAAACCATCAGGGCGAAATACTTCACCAACCAATGTAACAAAACGAAAACTGGGGGTTTTTTCCCACAATCGCTGCGCGGTAATCCGATCTCGCACAATCATTGTATTCCCAAGTAATGTATCCAATACAGTTCGGAGTTCAGGCTTTGTAACGATCAGACTAGATGCCATTCCAAGTATTGCTTCATCGACAGGAAGCGGTATCACAATTGAAGAATTATTATTTCCTATAGGCATGATGACTGCTCTACCAGAGGCTTTCTCCAGTAACTCGAGTGCATCATCCACACCCTTGCCAGATTTAATTAGAACAACATCAAATGCATCACCCAATGCAGCAGCGACAGCGGTTTCATACACTGCAGGCACATCCAATGCAGCAGATAATAAACCTTGTGACCCTGCGAATTGTGACTTTCGAGCAGCCTCCAGCAGATATCGCGCCCCATCCGCAAAACCCGATAATGACTTTTCGGCCTGTTCAAGAACTTCTAATTGAGCCTGTAACTTGGTCTGTTCCCCAACTTTTACATTCCGCTCTTCCTGATGGGTACGGCGTAACGATTCCAATTCTCCCATTTTTTGGCGTAATGTCGCAAGCTTGGTTTCAGATTGATGAAAATTTTCCTCAGCAGCCTGCCGACTTCTTTGAAGAGAGATAAATTTCTTTTCTGTCGCTCGAAAAGTTTCTTCAGCTGTAGCGATAACAATATCAATCGCTTTTAGTTTTTCCCGTTGTGCATCGATTCTTGTCTTAAGTTCATTCAAATGTGCCTGATGATTGGCTCGACGGGAATTCAAATTATTAAGATTCTGACGTGAAGTGTTTAGTGTTTGCTCCACACCTGCACGCTCAAACTGGCGCGCAGAGAGCGCTGCCTTCGCATTCACTTCCTGGGCTTTAGCATCCTCAGCCTCTGCTTTTGTTCGCTCAAATTCGAGCCTCGATTCTTCGACTCTTTCTTTGGCAGCTAGTTCTTCATCACCTAATCTTTGTTGCTCAGCGAATACAGTAGACCGGCCATCTGTTAATGAACGTCGTCTTTCTTCCAAAACTGCCAATTCACGATTTATCGATTCGCTTTGGTTGTGTAACCTTGCAGATTGACGGTGCCAATCATTCAACCTTGTACGAAGATCAATCAAACGAGAACGAGTAGTACTAAAACCATTGGTTAAATTTGTAAAATTTTGGCGAGCATCAAATAATTTTCTTTCTTGCTGCCTTGCATTTATTTGAGCCTCTGTTAAGTCTTTTTGAGATCGATGCCAATGATACCCGTACCATTCCCGTAAAACCAATTTTAGATCTGCCTGGATTTGGAGAAAATCCTGAACGCGTTTTGATTGTCTTTCAAGCCCTCGCAATCGAGGTTCTAGCTCAGCCAGGATATCAAGTACTCTTTCAAGGTTACGCTGAGTAATTTCAAGGCGGCGCAACGATTCTTCCCGTCGGGAACGATAGAGCCCAATACCCGCAGCTTCCTCAAACAACCGACGCCTTTCATCCGCTTTCAAGGCGAGAGACGCATCCACCATACCCTGACCGAGTATCGTATAAGTTCGTTCAGATAATCCTGATTGGGCTAAAAGTTCATTAATGTCTTTTAATCGAACAGTTTGTCCATTCAGAAGATATTCATTATGCCCGTCTCGATATGCACGGCGAGTCACCGCTACTTCGCTGAAATCTACCGGCAGCCAACCAGAGGAATTATCGAATGTTATGGTTACAGAAGCCATCCCAGACCGTGGGCGCTGTTCTGAACCTGAAAATATCATATCCTCGGTTTTTTTCGCGCGTAATAAATTGTGAGACTGCTCACCTAATACCCAACGCAAAGAATCAGCAAAATTGGATTTTCCAGAACCATTCGGACCAACTATTGCAGTAATGCCATCTGCAAATTCAAACAGAGTACGTGTTGCAAAGGTCTTGTAACCATGCAATTCCAATGATTTAAGTCTTAAAGGCATAACGAGTATTTTCTTTCCTGGAAAATTATTAACATAAAAAACTATAACAGTTTTTACAAATTGATTTACAAACCCGGACGTAAAAACTACAAAGTCTTTATGTCAGGATCCTGCATGGCTACGTTCTCAAGTGCGAGTTGAGCAGCGGCTAATTGGGCTACATGCTTGGATTGCCCACTACCCTTACCTAAAACTTCCCCATTCACATAGACCTCGATCTCAAATATCTTCGCATGATCGGGTCCTTCTGCTTGAACAGTTATATATTTGGGTATACCCCAACCTCTGGATTGGGTATACTCCTGAAGACGGGATTTTGGATCAATAGTTTGCATTTGGGTCAAAATGGTTTCTGCCATTGGCTCAATTAATAGCAAAACAAAATCCCTGGTCACGTCCAGCCCTCTACGCTGGTAAATAGCACCAACAATGGCTTCGAAAGTTGCACAAAGCAACAGATCCCTGTTCCGACCTCCACCTTGTAGTTCGCCACGCCCTAAACGCATTGCTTGTCCTAAATCCAACTGCCTGGAAAATTCGGCCAATGTTTCAGTTCGAACAAGCGCTGAACGCATTCGTGTCAATTCCCCTTCGGCCATTTCAGGATAATGGTTGTAAACCCACGATCCAACCAAAAAATCCAATACAGCATCTCCCAAAAATTCTAACCGTTCGTTATCTGATACTACGTCCTGGTGTTCGTTTACATATGATCGATGTGTAAGCGCCCTGGTTAGTAAACGTAAGTCATCATCAAAAGGTAGATGCAAACGCTTACAAAGCTGTAATGGACTTTCTGTTCCCGCGCGTTGAGTCATGGGTTCTTGGTATAACATAGAGACCTCTCTGGAACTCAGGAAGCGCCAGCCCCCCACCACAAAGTGAGGTCGCTGGAGATTACCGGATTCCACTAAAAATATGGAATACTATTTTACACGGAATTGATAAATTAACAATAAAACTCTTCTCAAATTAAGGATTTTTTATTACACCGTCAATAACAATCATGAATCACCTTGGATAAATCTAAATTTCTGGAATATTTATGCTTTATTACTTACCCTAAGAGTTCTATATGCCAAAACTTGATTAACGAGATACTTAATTGTTTTGGGGATCATTAACATCCCTATCAAAGGAAAGGTGCGAGCAAAAAGTATGACTGGGGTATAAAATAAAAAAGAAAGGAAAATACAAATACCAATATTATTAAATAGCCTATCTCCCGCAATTTTCGCATCTCGCAAATATAAAAATAGTACCCCAACACCTAATATTACAAGAAATAAGTTTCGAAAGATTCCCCAAAAAGCTGGTGGCACAGAATTACCCCAATCATTTTGAGGAAGGCACATGACAATCATTCGCACCGGAACACTAAATAAAATCACATACTCAAACACACCAAATTTTTTGTTAAATCTTAAACGCCAAATAAATAACAAAATTACATAAAAAAATGTCACAGTTATCGCTGTTGCAAGCGCTCCAACGCCAACCAATAAACCATTTTTCTCCAACCCACCCAATATATACGCCACTATTCGAAAACCAACATGTCCGGTATCACCCAGGGCTAACAATACGAAAGCCCACCTAAATAAACTCGCCATCTTTCGATTCTCAGCTACAACATGATTCAACCTCCAAGTCATCATTATGGTAATAGCCCAAACAACAATTAAGTAAATAATATTAAATCCAATCTCGACGGCTATGCGCATATTTTCTGTCATAAATTCTCCTTTCAAATTTTTTGTTGATTAATAACCTACTCGAATTATTTGAGACTTCATTAAAATAGAATAATCTTTTTCTTGGAACTTCAACATTTTTTCTGCCAAAAGGCTAGTTAGAAAGTTTATTACTTTGATTTATATGATGCAAGTGACAATTGTCATATCCGGTATGATAAAATTCTTTGTATAGTGTCTACCAAATAATAACCTGCTAATTTCTGTAGGAGAAATTTCAATGTCAGCGGAAAATTTTGAATCCACACAATTTTTAAATGAAATCGAAATTGGTTTGGGGGCATGGTCTTGGGGTGACAGTCGTGGCGAATATCGACATACCGACAATCCATGCCGGTAATTTCCCACCACCTTTGGTAAATTGATCGGAGGTTTTATTTTTTAAGAAGAAACTTGCCCCAAAGATCACATTTCCAAACGTCAGAACTACAAACACAATCAGATCAAGTAATGGTAACTTCATGCCTGACATTTAGGGAGGTTATCTGTAAACTTTTGACATTGATATTTCCTCCAGGTATTGCTCGATCTTCTGTCGTTCTTCACCTACCATTTTACGAAGCGGGGATGCAACAAAATCATTGCAGAGACCCATGGTTGCAAGTGTACATTTAATCCCCCTTGTATAACGTGAGCCGGTTTTACCTACGGAATAAATAGTATTGTAAAGGTTTAATGATTGTGTGCGAAAGGCAGCGATCTTTTCATAATCCCTTGCCAGCGATGCCTCGTAGAATTCGACAAAAAACCGGGGAAACAGATTGGCCCCACCGGCAATTGCACCATGCCCCCCCTGCATAATCGTCTCAGGGATAAATAATTCGGTTCCTGTGAGAATTGAAAATTCAGGAGAGTCTTTAAACTCGTTGATTAATGTAGAGAGATAAAGCATGTCGCCTGAACTGTCTTTTATCCCAACAGCACCCAACTCTTTGGCTGCTTTTACTGTTTTTATTGTCATATGCAACTTCGTGCAGCCAGGCATATTGTAGATAAAAACAGGTAAAGCCAATCGCGGGAAGAGACTTTCAAAGTATTCTATCAATTCGGATTGCGAAATCGGGATATAATAGGGCGGGGCCACTACGACAGCATCAGCACCAACCTTGTGTGAATAATCCGCAATCTCAACCGAATCCTCAATAGATGTGTCAGTGATCCCAACCAAAACTGGAATTCTGTGATCAACCAATTCGCAAGTCCTCTTAATAAACTCTTTACGAAGGTTATAACCAAGACTTTGCGCTTCGCCCGTGGTTCCCAGAATAAATAACCCATGAACCCCCCCGGCAATAAAATGTTCGACAAGTTTTTCAAGACCTTGCACATCGAGTGTGCGATTGTCGATCAACGGAGTAACAATTGGCGGGATGATCCCTTTTAAAGGAAAATTCATAATATATGGTCGTTAATAATTTATGTATTATCGTTTTATCTTTAATGAAAAAAAGATCCGAATTCACCTGTCTTCCAATCTTTGTCGGCTTCTACCTTTGTATAGTAACGAAGCCTGGCATCTCCTTGTATCTCGATGAATTCAAATTTTATGGTATGAAACCCTTTTTTCAGGGCAATCGCACCCATGTTCAAACCATTTGTCAAAGGTTTTTCATTGACAACAATCTTGTTATCAATTGTTAAACGGCAAAGATCGTCGGCTCTAGTCCTGAAAAGGTAAAAATTATCTTCCGAAATCTTAATGTAGCCATTGTAAACCACCGCCCAGTTGTCTTCGCGTTTTGCAAGATCGGAGACCTCGAAATTTTTGGCTACCCCATTTGCGACAGATTCAAGTTTATTAAAATCAGGTATCTCAGGAAATTTCCCTTCATAGTATTTGTAAGCCAAGCCCTCTTGTGGATTTGCAACTTCTGTGGGTTCCTGGAATGTCGTTTTTTCAAAAAACTGTGTCTCAGGGGCGGTGTATTCATTCTTCAGGTTTTTCACATAAAATGAAAGAGTTGTTGTCTCGGCAACGGGTATTGGCTGAAGATAAGGCTGAGTAAAAGTATTGTTGATGTTGACCGCCGATGCAAGCTGCTTATACGGATTGTTAAACGGAACAATGGTTTGATCGGTAAACAGGTTGATTTCCTTATCGATGAAATTTGTGTTGGATGGTTTTACCTCGACCTGATATTTTCCACTTAATGCAAAATCCTTATAATCAGGATTATCGTATTTTAGGATCCAATCCATCAATAACAAGTCTATCATCTTATAATCAAGTGGCATATTTGCAACAAGCGGGACTTCAACCACCTTTTCACTTTCGGGTTCGGCCACAATCTTAATGGCAGCATCCTTTATTTGCAACTGGTGATGGTGGAAAAAATTGATTTCAATATTTAATTTCGATTTTGTCGGGTTTTTGAACGACAAGTACAAAGTTCCATTTGTAAACAGATAACCCCTGTTGCAAAGTAAAAGGTTGTTCAACTTCGCGTTGTTCAGCAAAGGTGTAGCCAGTTCCTTTGTTTTGTCGTTGCTGATGTCATGAGGAAGGATACCGTCCAATCTGAGATTTGCCATGATCGGCCCATTGTTGTTCATGGTAATCCATGCAATGTGGTCAAATTCGCCAAAGTAATTCCCCCTCAAAGCACTTCCCGCACCCGTTGTAGCAAGGATATAATAGTTGGCACCATTTTTCTCAATCTGGTGATAATGATGCTCATGGCCAGCAATCACGGTAAATTTCCGGTCTTTGAGTGCTGACTCAATTTCCTGAAAACGGCCATCTGTGTTGTATTGCCAAATCGGGTGGTGCATCAGAATAAAAGTCCATCTCACCTGATTGTTCTCTTTGAGTGTCTGAAGTACAAAATCAGTTTGTTGGCGGGTCAGGTTATAGTCATCATCATCGTTACTGTCGAGGATTATGAAAAGAGTATTCCTGTATTTGAAATTGTAATATCGCTTCCCATAAAGTTTTTCCCATTCCTTCTCCATGATCTTATTTGTAATATCGTGATTTCCTGGAAGATAGAAAAATGGCATTTTTAAGCCTGATATGATATCGTTTACCTCTTTCCATTGTTTGGCGATTGCCGAAGTGTCGGTTGTATATCCTGCGATCAGGTCACCAACATTCAATACGAATTCAGGCTGCATGAGGTTGATTTTTTGAACCGCATCCTCAAAAACGCCTTTCCGTGATCCCCCGTTTCGGTCGGCCATAATAGCAAACTGAAAATTATCGGGATCATTGTTGAATTTAAGATTTGTCCACGGTTTTTTGTCAGTGGTTACATTGGCTTTAAATGCCGTGGGGAAGTTACATGCCGATAGTACAATTGTACAGGCGATAATCAGCAAAAGGGCTTTTCTTTTCATATCTCAGCATTTTAATGGTTAATAAATATTTTTTAATTATTTGTGCTCTGCATTTTTAAGGTTTGGTTTACTGCGCCAGCTAGCTTCCGGTCCAAACCTTGTATGGTAGGTTTTTTTGTCCAGTTTTTCATAGTAAGGGTAATTGTATATCCACCTGTTGGTTACCAGAAAAAGGGTTGCCGAGAGGAAGAAAATAACAATTGCCTTGTACCACAATTTTTTATAAATGGTTGTTAAGTTTTTAACTTCATCAATTGTCAATGAAAGGTTTTCTTTGGGTAACAGCAATACCAGCACCGTGGCGATAATCCCGTTTAGGATGATCACCCATTCTGTCAGCATCCTGCTGGGATGCCAGCCTGTCAAAGCCCGCTCAAAGTTGGCAATAAGCATGATCCAAAGCAGGATCAAAAAGATCAATTGCCCTTTTGCAACCGGGTTTTTAGGAATGATGGGAAGGGGTGTCTTGTAATGCCGCACAACAATAATGATGCAGGCAATGGCCAGCAAGCCCCATGTTAAATTGAACCAGACTGTTGGGGTTGCGCTTAAAAAATGAACTCCGGGCAACCTTCCCAGATAAGGAAGATCCCATTTTGCATCTGTCGTTATGGAGGTTCCGTCTGTTTGAAGAACGGAGGTTTTCCAAACCTTTGGGTTCAACTGCTCACCCCAGGTTTCAACGTTTTTGACCACATTGAAATAGGTAAGGCCCATCAGGATAAACAATACGGCGAAAGCCCTTGTCCAGCGAAACGATTTACTAGGTTCTGCAATTTCATTGGAATCATCATGCATCTTAATCCTGGTAACCAGAAATGCCATCACAACTGCAATGGCAATCCCATTCACAAAGCCATACGACTGTTCAAGAAAACTATGCCAGTTTTGTCCCTGCCAATTGGCCCATCGGGAGGTAACTTCTGTGAATTCGGGTGTTCCCGGCAAAATGCCTTTTCCGATCAGGATTCTCGGATTGCCAAACGACATCATAAATTGCTTAAGCCATTGAATCCCGGAGAATCCCAACCCTCCGATGATTCCTCCCAACAGGGAAGTATAAGCAACTGGTTTCAGATTATTTTTCCACAACCAGATACTTGTGGCAGCGAAAACGCCAACAATACCGGCCCAATCATCCGAGCGCGGAGGGGTCATCCTCAAGCCACCATATTGCTGAAAAAGAAGGCTTCCGAAAACTGGAAAAATCAGGAAAGCTACCAGCCAGCCTAATCCCATGTAGGCCAAGAGCGATGAGCCGTCTTTGAACTTTCCGTATATTTTGAAATAGACAATGATACCAATGATCAACCCTAAAAACCAACCAATATGTTGAGGATAATCGCCAAACCACTGCGGCCAGTTGTTTAGCAAGTTGGAAGCCTCATAAGCACGTTGCCCGGTTGCCGGATTGATATAGGTAGGGTCGCCCTGGAGGTAAGTCATGGAAGTTGCCAGACCTTTGTCCCATCCCAGACCCTGAAGGATTAACTGGGTTACCCAACCGGCCAATGCACCTGCCGCAGCAAAAGCAGGAAGCAGATACCTGTCTTTAAGTCCTTTACGTTCATACAAATCGTATGCTGAAGCCCCAATAGCGGCAAAGGCAGCTGGCAGGTAATCGGCATCAAACCAGTAAAGCGGATTCTTGTGCCTTTGCCAGGTATGATCAAAATTGACCCCTTCCTGTAGCCATTTGGCTACCGAATCTTCAAAGGTGTCAAGAAGAATCCATGCACAAAAAGGGAAAATGATCGGTTTGATTAACTTTTGAATCTGTTCTTTGGAAGCCACAGCAACAAATGTTGTTCCTGCACTTCCCATGGCTGCCCATAAAAAGCCGATCAGAAAAGTGGCAAGATAACCGTACCATTGAGAAATGGCATGGCCACTTTCAGTATAGGAAAGTACCTGCATGTAAGAGACAGAGGCTCCAAACCCCCAACCGATGGCTCCAAAAAAGGCAAAATAGGGGATACGATCCCGCCAGTCGTCACGTCCCGACAAAATTGCAGCAGTGATCGCGGCAAGACAACCGGCAAAAGCAGCACCATATTCGTGTCCGAAATTGCCACGAATGCCCCATCCGATCGACAATGATAAGCCGATCAGTAAAAATGCACCGAAATTAAGGTATGGATTGATTGTCTTTGTTTGCATAGCTATTTGATTGGTAATTCTTTAATCAGTTTATGATATCTACCCATCCAATAAGGAAGTAAAAAGGCTGCCCCATCATCCTCGGTGGTTCCGTTGCCCCCATAGTCGAACTGGTAAGGATTCGTGTTCCATTTTGTAATCCCCCTTTCAGCTATTGGGATCACCCGCGTCGCCTGATCCTTCATAAAACGGTCAGGGATAGGATTGATCCTTAAATCCCAGCGGTGACGGTTCTGCACACCCCAGATCATCGTTTCAATTGGATAATCCTGCAATTCACCAAGAGCCACATTCATATCGCAATCCGTCTTTAAACCTGCTGATGCAATGATGTTCCAAAGTGGATTCCTGTCGGGTTGCTCTACAGACCAGCTTCGCTTAATGCTTGACTGATAGCTCTTTTTCAATAATGGGTCGCGGGCATAACGCAAAAGGCAATAATAGGGAAGGTAGGACAACTCGTCATCTGAATGGTTGATTTCAAAAGGGGTGTACATTTTTTGCTGAATTACATTTTCGGCATAATGGTGCTTTTTGATCAATGTCTGATAAGCATTGTCAAATTTCTGATCACCAGTTACATAAAAAGCACTTTCAAGGAATGAGAGGATCTGCAATGAATTGATCCCTTTTTCGTACAACCAATTAGGTGAATAGTTTAGTGAGTCGGGTGTCCAAACCGCCCATCGCGTGGCGATCCCATCCAGGTCACGCAACTGGAAATTGTTGTCCACGATGTTTGACATCAGTCGGTGAATTAAACTTTTTGCCCTTTCCTTGATTTCTCCCTGTGCCGCAAGCTCATAGAAAATCGGATAGGCAAACATATGGCCTACGATTTCATCGGAACTCGTATCGCCTTTCCATTTCCACTTCCCATCTTTGGACAGGTGCCATTCACCACCTTTTCCTGTTTCCTCATCCGCAGTGACATATGATCGGGCAACAAAACCCTTCATCGGAGTGACCTTTTCGAGCATCTCCATGGCTTTAAAAGTCCTGACAGCATTCTCATAGGCATCTTTGGCTCCGGTTACGGCAAAGCGAAAGCTCTCGGCAGCCAAATAGATGGAACTCCACAGGCCATCGTTGTCATTGGTGTAACATTTAAAGGAAGTGGTATCCCCGGGGCTTTTAAACAAACAGTCACTGACCAGTCCATGGTGAAGATGCCGTTCATTGAGTCGGTTTTCAAACCTTACGGCTTTTTGTGCCAGCGACATCTGTACTGTTTTAATTTCGCTGATCCCTTTTGGAGTCGCAATCCAGACTGTATTCTGATCAACAATCAGAATATCATTGATCTTGTTGTCAGGCAACCAACGCTTCCCAAGATAATAATGCCACCTGTCGTTTTTCATGATGGCTCCATTGGGAGTACCCAGCCAGAGTTCATTTTCGGAATAACCGATTGTCGTAACAGGTCCATAGGGAAGACCCTCTTCGCCAGTATAGGTCCAATGATTGCCATTCTCAGCAATCTGGCTCACTGCTTTGTTGGTCCCAAAAATTACATCTCCCGGAACCGTGCCTGCTGAAAGGCTTAAGATATTTCGCCCAAGTCCCGGTGCCATGACATAATCGTTCAGGTTGATCCATTTGTCATTTTTTCGGGTGAAAAGTCCATCGGAGGTAGCAATCCACAAATTATTTTCAGCACCTTCAACGATTTTCCTTACTGATATTCCCTCTGTGGGTTTTACAAGGTTCCATGAACCGGTCCAGCTATACAAACCTTTGTTGGTTCCCAGGTGAACGTTTTTTTGTTTATCCCACAAAATACAAAATATTGTATCTGTGATGGATACGAAAGGCAGATTCATTCTTGTTGTGCCATCAACATTGATGAGGTATTCGGGAGAACACATCCACAATTTACCTACGGGATCAAGTGTGGCAGTTTGCCAGTTTCCCGGGAAAGATTTTTGAGTCAGTTTGTTATTTTCAAAAATGTAAAGGTTGTCCTTTGCAATTGCAGTAATCTTTTTCCCCTGTTGGATCAGCTTAACAATGTTTTGGGGCTGATCGGTTGGCAACTGTATGTCTTTCTTAATTTCCTGTCGGTAAAGGTTTGATGCCGGGGCTATAACTTTGGATTTTGGTTTATATTTTGGCTTTTGACCTAAAGATGACATTGACGCCAATAATAACATTCCCAACAGGATAAACGAAAAATCAGATATTTTCATATAACTTATTAATTAACAATCAATTATAAAAATTACTTTCCCGTTGGCGGAACCGAATCGTCTCCTGCTCCCCACGATTTATTGGGAATCGGCCCCATCACCAATTCAACAGTTGCCCCGTTCATTAACTGCTCATGTGTAAACCACGGACGGTTCAGAGTTTCCCCATTCAATTTCGCAGATTGGATGTATTTATTGACTTTTGAACAACTCTTTGCTTTGAGGGTGAAAGTTTTCCCATTTTCGAGCTTGATCTTCACCTCTTCAAATGCAGGACTTCCGATTGTATAAACCGGTATTCCTGGGGTAACAGGATAAAATCCCATCAGGGAAAATGCTACAAATGAGGTCATACCACCACCATCTTCATCACCGGGAATGCCGAAAATATTGTCCTGGAACCAGACATCCATCAGGAAGCGGATCCGCTTTTGCGTTTTCCAGGGCTCACCTGAATAATTGTAAAGATAGGGAATATGGAAACTTGGTTCGTTTCCCATCGAAAACTGACCTACCAATCCGGTCTGATCGGCAAACTTCGACCAGAATTCGAACTTGGAACGCCCAAGATCTTCACGGAAAAGCTGGTCCAGATTGGCCGTAAAATTCTTTTTTCCACCCATCAGGCTGATCAATCCAGGGATGTCATGCTGAACCATCCACTGATAGGTGTATCCATTGTTTTCGTCATAATAATCGCGCCCACCGGGTCCCCCATCGAATTTTGGGTCAATTTCAATCCACTCACCCTTTGAATCCTTTGGCCAGAACATATTCTTTTCAGAACGGTAGAGATTTTTATAATTTAATGACTGCTGATTAAAATACTTTTGATCATCACTATGACCTAGTTCTTTGGCCATTTCTCCAAGTGCCCAGTCGTCGTAACTGTGCGCAAGCGTGATGGCCACGCTCTGACGCCTTTCAAAGCCATCTACTTTACTGACGGTTTCTTTCTCATCAGGCCTTAATGACGGAAAGAAACCCTTCTCCCGATAGAAAGTATCCAATAGCGTTCTTTCCCCATTTCGCCATGGAATCATCGTCGCGTCGGTCGCGTTCTTTTTATTTCCTTCATAACCTTTCTCAACATTATAATTGCGGATATTTTTACGATAAGCATCCAGAAAAACAACTGTAGTATGAAATCCGTGCATTGCCGGGTTATCCTTGTTGAGCAGCGGAAACTGTGGCATCCACCCACTTTGCTCATACATAGACACATACGACTGGAGCATATCCGACTCTTTTTTAGGCTCCAGGATCATACGCAAAGGGTGCATCGCGAGGTAGGTATCCCACATCCAATCGTCGATGTAAAAAGGTTTGTTGCTTTGGTGAACCTGGTGATCGTATGCGCTATAATAGCGTCCATCTTCGTTGATGTCAACCATCCGCTCATAGGTCCTGTAAAGAGAGGTGTAAAGTGTCCTTTTCTTTGCGTCGGCACCACCCTTGACCTGAATCTGTCCTAATGTTTCGTCCCAGATTTTCTCCCCTCGGTTTTTTAAGGCTTCAAAATCCCATTCCCGTGACTCCTGGTAGAGATTCGCTTGAGCTTGTTCTGGACTGATGTAGGAAATGGCATACTTAAAATCAACATCCTGATTTTTACTTCCCGAAAAATCAAACCAAAGTTGAGGTTCTTCACGGCTGGTTTTTCTCCTTTGATTGACAATGGTTTGAGTCCTGAGTGATCCATCACCTTTTTGATTGAACCTTCCAAAAACGTAGGCTTTCATTCCGGAAATCTCTTCTTCGCCTGTAAACGAATCAGGTCCGTTCACCTTCCAGGTGCCGCTGTTGTTGATGTTCAACTTTACCCTTTTACCGGAATTTGCCGGAAATTTGAATTTGTAGAAACCAGCCTTTTTACCGGGTGCAAATTCAACCTTGATCCCTTCATCAATGAAATAAGTGTAATAATAATAGGGCTTAACGATCTCAAGGTCGTGATCGTAGGTCTGTCGTTCTTTCCAGGTTCCGTCAACAGGGTTACCAATTCCAGGTAGGACCCCGAATAACTCACCGTTCCGATGGGAAGCGATAGTAAGCGGAAAAAAACTGATCTGATCATCTAGAAAATCGGCCCTGAGTGGGTGCATCCTGATCACCTGATTCGGAAGCTGGACATTTGGCCGTGTCGGATGTAGCAGATGCCCCATCCCTCCGATATATGGGTCAACATAGTCAAGATTGCTTTTTGCAGGTTTACAGTTGCAACTTACAATTAGTACTGATGCTACAATACAAATAAGTACTATGGAAAGAGTTTTTTTCATTTTAAGGATTAATTACCGATCTTAACAAAGAAACATGATTTGCAATGTGTAAACTTATCCTATTTTATTCAAGTTACATGATAAATTAACTGGATCACCCAGTCATATCCCATACTTATGGTTAAAAGAGTTAAGATTATTTAGCTTTAAAGGTGAAATTAGTATGCAAGTCCCGTAAATTCCTTTTTTATCAATTTAGTTAATATTCCACAACGATCCGACAAAAACCCATTGAAACCATTTACCGGATTTATCTAAGTTTGATTAATTAACTGATCTATTGAAATGTAAAGAATGATGCCAGATTTCTGATTGCTTATAGAAATTTCCAAAACTTATGCAATAATCCATCATTTCTCATTCTTCCAAACAGGTCATATATTCTATATTATCTTAATATTCAGACACATGAATAGATTTAGTTTTGGATTTGCTTTACTAATCTTTCTATTATCAAGCTCTTTTGATTTTACTCAGGCTCAGGACAAACCAAGCGATGGGAAAATCCTCGAAGGTGAAAAATGGTTGCCTTTCAGTTATCCCGAAAGGGCCGATTTTTATGTTTCTGTCATTGGGAATGATCATTGGACGGGTAGATTGCCGGAACCCAATGCGGATAAAACCGATGGCCCTTTTTTAACAATAGGCCGTGCGCAACAGGCTGTACGTGAACTAAAAGCAAAAACCTATCTGCCCAAAGGTGTTCCCATCGAAAAAAGGTGGATCGGTACGCCACATCCTTTCGGCAGTGGGAAGGATGTACTGGTTTATATCCGAGGAGGAAATTACGCTTTAAGCAAACCCCTTGTTTTCAGGACTATTGATGGTGGTGAGCGGATCGAAACCAACCTACCGACCGGTGCTTTCGAATACCATAAACTCAAGGACCATTATGTGACCTATGCTGCCTATCCCGGTGAAAAACCTGTTATTTCGGGTGGAATTCCTGTAACAGGATGGAAGAACAATGGAAAATTCTGGACGGCCAGATTTGATGCTGATACTGCGGCAATGCTGGTTGTAAATGGCAAAAGGCAAATGCTTGCTCGTACCCCGAATGAAGGTTATTTTGTTCCTCCTGCAATCTCAAAAACAACGGGTGAGCTTTACTTTAAGATAGGTGAGATCAAATCGTGGAAAGAGATGGAGAACAATCGGATCATTATGCTATTGCGTTGGCATACAGGCATCAATACGATTATAAAGGTTGATGAAAAAACAGGTATAGCTACTTTCAGAACACCTCAGGAAGGGGTAGTCATCGTTCCTCCACGTTACTATGTCGAGAATGTAAAGGCATTGCTTGATGCGCCGGGTGAGTGGTTTTTCGATAAAAAGCTTAAAGAGATCAGCTATATTCCTGCCAATGGAATTGGTGACCCCAATCAGGTAACTATCGAAGTTCCTGTAATCAATCAATTGGTGGATGTCAGGGGGAAACTGGGAGAGCCTGTCCGAAATCTTAGATTTTATAGACTCACTTTTGAAGGTGCCATTACAGGGAAAGCCAACAATAAAATCAACTCGGACGGTGTGGATGGCGAGACTGGCGTTTTGGAAACTCCCGCATCCTCGAACAGCGCAGTGAGTTTTGAGTTTGCACATGCCTGTGAATTTGTTGATGGCGAAATCCGCTCTTGCAACGGAACCGGAATCTCTGTAAAACAAGGTTGCTACCAAACGCGGATGCTTAAAAACAGGTTTGAAACCATTGACAATGGGGGAATTAGCGTTTTGGGTGCTGCCAATCCGGGAAACGGGAAAGAGATCATCAGAGAAACAACAATTTCATACAACGAACTTTACGATTGCGGGGGCATCAACATCATCGCCAACAATACCTTAATGACTACTATTTCGCACAATTACATTACTAAAACGAGAGGTCGATATGGCATTGATGTGGGTGGCTGGTCCAATATAGAGGAGGCGATTGACGGTGGATACGTTGTTGAATACAACCATCTTGAAGATGTTCAACGCGATGCAGACGATTCCGGGGCGATTAAAACCGCAGGAATGACATTTAATTCCGTTGTACGCAGGAACCTGATCCACAAGGTCAATGCCGGATTTTTCAACGACAATGTCGCTTTCTGGTTCGATAATATGTCGATGGGCTGGATTTCAGAAGAGAATATCTACTATGATCTTGAACAGGGGGAGATGAAACTTTGCGCAGCCATGATTGAGGACAATATTTACCGTAACAATTTCAAAATTGAGCCACCAATTCAGGCTCCTGAAAAAATTTTGGAAGGAGACCCTG